>JARRLM010000359.1:0-3462 GCA_037386985.1 Acidobacteriota bacterium
TTATGCAGTTGCTTAAAGTCGGCATGCAAGCGCGCAAGCTTCGCTTGCGGGCCGTACTCCAAATTAAAAATCTATCATTCAATGGGGCTGGCTAGTTTTGAGACAGTCTCGCAAGCTCCAGGTAGTAAAGGTCCAAACCAAGCCCCGCAGGGGCGACAGATAATAAATCCGGGCATGAGATAGTGCCCGATCCCCCATCAGCTGAATTCTCGAATATGCTGCATGAGCTTTATCCCGACAACCCCCTATGCGGCCATAAGCCGCTTGGCACCGGTAAAAAGCGGGTTGCCCGTATTGGCATTCATCTCATAGGAGCACACGTATCATGATCAGCATAGGCGTTATAGGATACGGCTATTGGGGACCGAACATAGTCCGGAACTTTCAAAGCCTGGATCTGGATTGTGTCAAAATGGTATGCGATCTGAATCCCAAAGTTCTGGACAAAGTGAAACGTTTGTATCCTTCGATACAAACAACCACGGATTCCAAAGAGATTCTTCGTTCTAAGGAAATCGATGCCGTAGCCGTGATCACTCCGGTTGCCACCCATTATCCTCTCGTCAGGGAAGCTCTTGAAAACGGCAAACACGTGTTTGTGGAGAAGCCCTTCACGGCCAAAGCCGATCATGCTGAGGAGCTGATTGAGCTCGCCGACAGGAAAAACCTCAAGATCATGGTGGACTACACCTTTCTCTTCACAGGCGCCGTCAAGAAAACCAAGGAACTGATAGACGACGGCACACTGGGGAAAATCTACTATTACGATTCCATGCGCGTGAACCTGGGTCTGTTTCAGACTGATGTGAACGTCATATGGGACCTGGCGCCGCACGACCTTTCAATCATGCAACATTTTATTGAGGAGAAACCCCTGGCCGTCGTCGCAACAGGCGAACGCCACGTTAACGGCAAAGAAGATGTCGCCTATATAACAGTCTATCTGGAGAACAATGTCATCGCGCATTTCAACGTGAACTGGCTATCCCCCGTAAAAGTGCGCATGACCCTGATCGGGGGCGAAAAGAAGATGCTGGTCTGGAACGACCTGGTGGCCGACGAAAAGATCAGGATTTACGACAAAGGTGTCCATAAAAACGTTAAAGGAAACAAGAACGGCCAGAATGGTATCCACGAAATGCTCGTCAGCTACCGTATGGGAGATGTCTGGGCCCCCCGGATCGAACAGACCGAAGCCCTTAAGACGGAAACCCAATATTTCATTGATTGTATAGAAAAAGGTGAAACTCCATTTAATGACGGCAAGTCGGGCCTCGAAATTGTAAGAATCCTGGAAGCGGCAAGTACATCGCTATCAAAGAAAAGCGGGATGATCTATCTGTGAGCGAGTATGCGTGCATCGCCCCGGATGTCAGGCTGGGCAGCAACGTCAAGCTGTCGAAGTTTATCAACCTTTACGGATGCACAATCGGGGATAACGTCAAGATCGGGGCATTCGTGGAAGTTCAGAAAAACGCCTTCATCGGAAACAACTGCAAGATTTCCAGCCACACATTCATTTGTGAAGGCGTCACCATTGAAGACGACGTCTTTGTCGGCCACAACGTCGCTTTCATCAACGATACTTATCCCCGGGCCACCTCCAGCGGACAGCTCCAGACGGAAGCAGACTGGACGGTAGAAAAAACATTGGTGAAGAAAGGCGCATCTATCGGTTCCGGCGCTACCATTCTTTCTAATATTACAATCGGAGAAAACGCCATCGTCGGGGCCGGAGCCGTGGTTACCAAGGATATCCCTCCATCCACCATCGTTGCCGGCAATCCCGCCCGCATCCTGCGCAAAACAGACTCGTAGCTTTAGCCCCGTAGCGGCAGATAGCAAATAACAGGGCCGTGCCCCATTAAGCCCCCAGGTATAAAAAAGTTGAGAATTTAAATCACCTGGAGCCCTGCAGGGGCGAAAGATGCTAACCAGGGCTCACGCCCCTGGTAGAGCAGGGTTTTTACATTGAGCCCTGGAAGGGCGAGAGAAAAATATCGCCAATACCTGCATTCCAGGCTTCCAGGGCTATTTTTGCGTTTCAGTCCATTCACCGGTCTAAAAACCTGTAGCCATTTTATCCTGAAAGTCCTTACCAACCAGAATATTTTAAAAGCTGATTCAAATTATATGACGATAACGGATCGGCGAACGACTCTCTTATTAAACAAATACCGTTCTAATGGAAACTGATTGAAGGTACACAAAATAGAGAAAGTTAGTGTTACTATAGAAAAAGATTGCTTAGGTCGCTATCTGGGGAAGCAGGGAGAAAAGAGAATATTCATTTTCAATACTGTTAAAATATCAAATAGCATAGCCACATTTAAATTTTTTAAGTAAGGGCAACTACGATGAGATATACCGTAATTTTGGAACCTACAAACGAAGAAGATAGACCGGGCTGGTATTATGCCCATGTGCCGACTCTTGATTTGACTACCCATGGTTTAGGGCTTGAAGGTGCGATGGACGCCGCTCGCGATCTCGTCACAGGATGGATAGAAGAACTCCGAAACAGTGGGAAAGAGATCCCTGTTGAGAAACAAGGATTTATCAGCCAAATAGAGATTCCTGACAATGCCATTTACGCCGCGTGAAGTTATTGCAAAACTGAAGCGGGCAGGTTTTATTGAAGTACGACAGACCGGATCCCATCTTTTTCTTGGTCATTCGGATGGTCGTTTAACATTCGTCGCCATGCACCGTGGGGATATCCCTTTAGGAACAATGAGAAAGATCCTCAAACAAGCAAATCTGACCGAAGACCAATTTAAGAATCTTTAATCTAATTCATTCAACCCAACAGTTTTTTCAAAAGCTTTCTCGAATTAACTAACAAATTATCGAACACTAATAAAATCAACGTATTCATTTCAATTATCTATTACCAATTTCCCATCATCCCACACCGCCTCATCTTCCCTTCGGCAGTTATTATTTCAATTAATCACGAGGAAATATGCCAATCCCATTCCTGGATCTCATAACACCCCACACCGAACTGGAAGAGGAGCTCATGGCCGTATTCCGCAAGGCCCTCCGCTCCGCCCGTTTCATTGGAGGCGAAGAAGTCGAATCCTTCGAAAAGGAATTCGCTGCATTCTGCGGGACACAGCATTCCATCGGCGTCGGCAGCGGCACGGACGCATTGCGTTTTGCCCTGATTGCCTCGGGTGTCGGCAAAGGCGACACTGTCGTGACCGTCCCGAACACATTTATCGCTACGACCGAAGCCATTTCCCAGGCAGGAGCTCAGGTTGCTTTCGTGGATATTGACGAACGCACCTACAACATGGATCCTGCAAAACTCCAGGAATACCTGGATTCCCATCCGCCGGTCAAAGCCGTAATCCCGGTCCATCTCTACGGCCAGATGTGCGACATGGATGCAATCCTCAATCTTGCGAAAAAAATATAATTTCCTTGTCATTGAGGACGCCTGCCAGGCGCACGGTG
>JARRLM010000360.1:0-4543 GCA_037386985.1 Acidobacteriota bacterium
CGGCATTTAAAATTTGCTGCGTTTTCGGAATCCCCTGCGCCGGTATAGCGGGCGTATTGATGAAACGGGCACAAAGGCCGGCCGCGATCAGGAAACACGTCCGGTATTAAAAGCGGCCTTCAGCAATTCCCGAGTGTAGGGTTCCCGCGGTGTGTTGAATATTTTTTCAGCCTTCCCCGCCTCGACGACACGACCTTCCTTCATAACAACGATGGAATGGCACAGGGCCTTAACCACTTTCAAGTCGTGGGTGATGAACATGTAAGTCAGATTATGGCTTCTCTGGAGATTGCGCAGCAGTTGGATGATCTGAAACTGCACGGTACGATCCAGCGATGAAGTCGGTTCGTCCAGGATAATCAGCCTGGGCTTCAGTATCAGAGCCCGTGCGATGGCTATGCGTTGTCGCTGCCCCCCGGAAAACTCATGGGGGTAACGATAACGCGAATCCGGATCCAGGCCCACCTCCTCCAATACCCGAACGACCTGCTTTTCTCGATCCGTTTCATCCCCGAGCTTGTGTATTTTTAATCCCTCAGCAACAATCTCCGACACAGGCATGCGGGGAGACAGGGAACCGAAGGGGTCCTGAAAAACCACCTGGATTTCACGCCTTAAGGGACGCATTCTTTTTTTATCGAGAGTATCAAGGCGCGTTTTTTCGAAACGGACCGCGCCATCGGCTTCCTTCAGCACCCGCAAGACGGCGAAAGCCAGGGTAGTCTTGCCCGATCCCGATTCTCCCACAACCCCGAGGGATTCTCCGCGGCGGATCTCAAGGGACACGTCATCGACGGCACGAATATGATCCACCGTGCGTTTGAATATGCCTTTTTTAATCGGGAAATATACTTTGAGATTCTCTGTGGTCAACAGAGGGGAATTGTCTTCCGATCGTGCAACCGGTTCTCCGGATGACTCGGCATCCAACAGACGACGCGTGTATTCATGTTCAGGATTGTTGAAAAGTTTTTCTGTGGTCGCGGTCTCTACAATTTCCCCGTTGTACATCACCGCCACCCTGTCCGCTATCCTGCGCACGATGCCCAGATCATGGCTTATAAACAGCACCGCCATCCGCAGACTTTTCTGTATTTCGTTAATAAGATCCAGAATTTGAGCCTGGACCGTTACATCCAGCGCTGTAGTAGGCTCATCGGCGATAAGCAGCTCCGGCTCATTGGCCAGGGCCATGGCAATCATTACTCTCTGGCGCTGTCCTCCGGACAGTTCATGGGGATAGGCATCCAAACGAGCTTCTGCATTGGGAATTCCGGCCATTTTGAGCAGTTCGATCACACGTGGCCGGACGGCATCCCTGTCCATCGGTTGATGGACATGGATAACCTCGGCGATCTGCTTGAAGACCGTGTGCAGGGGGTTGAGAGACGTCATCGGTTCCTGAAATATAACCCCTACTTTGTTGCCGCGTGCATCTTTCATGTCCTCCGCAGAAGCGAAAAGCATCTCCCTGCCCAGTAGCCTGATTTCCCCGGAAGGATACCGGGCGGACGGAGGCAGAAGACGCAGAATGGACAGTGCCGTAACGGACTTGCCCGACCCGGACTCCCCTATCAGGGCAAGAGTTTCCCCTTTGACAATTTCGAGAGATACATTGCGAGCAGCGGGGGTAACAGTTTCCCCGGAAGCAAATTCGATCGACAGGTTTCGGATCTGAAGGAGTGGTTCGGTCACCGGCCGCCTCCCTGTCCCGGATCCTGCCGTGGATCGAAAGCGTCCCGGACAGCTTCCCCGATAAAAATCAGCAGCGAGAGAAGCAGGGCAAGAACAATAAAAGTGGAAATGCCGATCCAGGGCGCCTGCAGGTTTGCCTTGCCCTGGGCCAGAAGTTCACCCAGGCTGGGCGATCCAGGCGGCAGGCCGAAACCCAGGAAATCGAGTGAAGTCAGTGTCGTTATGGAGCCGTTCAAAATAAAAGGCAGGAAAGTGACCGTAGCGACCATGGCGTTGGGCAGCACATGCTTGAACATGATTGTTAAATCGCCGGCGCCCATCGTTTTCGCCGCCCTTACGTACTCGAGGTTGCGCCCGCGCAGGAATTCGGCACGTACCAGGTCCACAAGGGCCATCCACGAAAAAAGCAGCATGATGCCCAGCAGCCACCAGAAGTTGGGCTGCACCAGGGAGGACAGGATGATCAACAGATACAATACCGGCAATCCCTGCCAGATCTCTATGAAGCGCTGGCCGAAGATATCGATGCGCCCGCCATAAAATCCCTGAATCCCTCCAACAACGACTCCGACAACGGAACTTGCGAGCGTCAGGACCAGTCCGAAAAGCACCGAAATCCGGAATCCGTAAATAAGGCGTGCGACCACATCGCGCCCCTGATCATCCGTACCCAACCAGTTCTTGACTGTGGGAGGACTGGGAGCCGGCTGGTCCAGATCCTGGATATAGGTATTGTAAGAAAAGGGGACCGGCTGCCAGACCACCCACCCCTCCGCTTCGATCAATTCCTGCACGTAAGGGTCCCGGTAATCGGCTTCCGTGGGGAAATCGCCGCCGAAGGTGGTCTCCGGGTAGGCTTTAAAAACAGGGAAATAAAAATCTCCCTGAAACGATACCAGGAGGGGCTTGTCATTGGCCAGAAATTCGGCGCCTAACGAAGCTGTAAACAGGAAGAGAAAGATCCATAACGACCACCAGCCGCGGCGGTTGGCCTTGAAATTGCGCCAGCGCCTCTGGTTTATGGGATTTTTCGGTTTCCTGCTGAAAAACACGGCGGTCTACATCCTCGTTTCAAAATCGATCCTTGGATCGACAAGCATATAGGTGATATCGGAAATGATCTTCAGAAGTAATCCCACCAGGGTAAAAATATAAAGGGTGGCGAACATCACCGGGTAATCGCGATTTATTGTTGACGTGTACCCCAGGTATCCCAGGCCGTCGAGTGAGAAAATCACCTCGATCAGCAGGGATCCGGTAAAAAACATGCTGATAAAAGCAGCCGGGAAGCCTGCGATAACGATCAGCATGGCATTGCGGAAGACGTGGCCGTAGAGCACTCTCTGTTCGGAAATTCCCTTGGCGCGGGCAGTCACGACGTACTGTTTTTCGATTTCATCGAGAAAGGAATTTTTCGTCAGCATGGTAAGGGTCGCAAAACCGCCGATGCTTATGGAAATCACCGGCAGGGCCAGGTGCCAGAAGTAATCGACTATCTTCATCGACCAGGAAAGCTGATCCCAGTTTTCGGATGTGAGCCCCCTCAGGGGGAACCAGTCGAAATAGGACCCTCCCGCAAACAGCACCACCAGCAGGATGGCGAACAGAAATACCGGAACGGCGTTTCCGACAATAACGGCCGTGGAGGTCCAGACGTCGAAGCGGGAACCGTGCCGGACCGCCTTTCGGATTCCCATGGGGATGGATATAAGATATATCATCAATGTGGACCAGACGCCCAGTGAGATGGAAACCGGCAGTTTGCCTGCGCGCCCCGATAGACGCTTTCTTCCTGTCTTGCACCGCTGAATGATTCCGCTGCTCCACTGCCTGCAAACCGCTCCGTGGCCCCGACCTGCTGTCCTTCCAGCTTGGCGATCATCTGTTCTACAGGTCCGCCCGGCGCAGCCTGGATAATGAAGAAATTGATAGTCATGATACCCAGTACGGTGGGAACGATCAAAAGCAGGCGTCGGATGATATAGGCGGTCATACGCTGAGGGTTATTTCTTTCTCATTGGTTCGACTACTCTTTGGCTTTTTCCGGATCGACCCACCAGGCTTCCAGGACCAGGCTGTAGGGCGGCAGATTCGCCGGATGCTTTACTTTGGCGGTGTAGGCTACACGATGTTGATCCAAATACCAATGGGGAATCACATAATGCCCCCACAGCAGAGCCCGGTCCAGGGCTTTGCAACGTGCGACCAGATCCTCACGGGATTCGGCTGCGATAACAAGGTCGATCAGCGTATCGACGGCCTTGTCTTTGATACCGCAGAAGTTGCGCGTACCTGGTACATCCGCAGCCTCGGAACTCCAGTAATAGCGCTGCTCGTTTCCGGGCGACAGGGACTGCTGGAAGACAAAAGAAATCATATCAAAATCAAATTCACGCAGGCGGTTTATATATTGCGACGTATCGACAACCCGTACGTCGGCCTGAATGCCAAGTTTCTTCAGATTCGCAGCAAACGGCAGAGCAACCCGTTCAAAGGTAGGCTGAACCAGGAGGATCTCAAAAGTGAACGGCTCGCCGGAGGCATTGTTCCTGAGAATCCCGTCTTTGACCGTCCAGCCCGCCTCGCTCAGGAGGGAAAAAGCCGTGCGCAGGTTCCTCCGCAAGCCATTTTCACCCGCAGCGGACGGCGGCTCGTAGTCCTGGGTAAAAACTTCAGGCCACAGGGACTCCCGTAAGGGTTCAAGTATCTTGAGCTCCTTCGGAGACGGCAATCCCTCGGCCTGCAGTTCGGAATTCTCAAAAAAGGAATCTGTCCGTTTATACATACCGTAAAAAAGATTCTGGTTGGTCCATTCAAAATCGAATGCATGCGCCAGGGCATAGCGTAC
>JARRLM010000361.1:0-3451 GCA_037386985.1 Acidobacteriota bacterium
CTCAATTATTGGAAAAACGCCGATTCGTTATGGGAATGCCGGTGAGTACAATTAGAATAACTTGCTATGCCTGATAATTCTTGACGGTCGATTCTGTTGGCGAATCATTGCCTTACTCTGTGAGATTCGGAATGAGTTTTGTCAGTTTTGTTAAGCGGATATTGAATATTGGCGGTCCCCAAATAGATCTTGTAACTCAAGATTCAGAGTATTTTCCATCCGAATGGATCAGGGGCGAGCTATTAATAACGGCACCAGAGTATAGGCAAAAAATTAAATCCATCGCCATAAACCTGGAAGACTTTTGGAATGAATCTGTTATGAGCGGGATTAGAGCAACTAGAGCCAGTAGATATCATCGGCATGATAGTATTACAATTGTCAATGATTTTGTATTCTTGCCCATGGTCAAATACCAATTTCCTTTTGAAGTACAACTCCCCGCCAATTGCAGAGTCTCATCGGTAGAATCTGGTTGGCGATTGGATGTAATTATCAGTACTTTCGGATCGCCTATTTCAAGAGCAGCTTTCAATATTGATGTGCAGCTATCAAAAGTGCTGCAACAAATAATTGAGGCCATTGAAACAGATACAAAACTTGTGGAGGTTCCCAGAGGCAGAAAATACATTCCTGAAAATTCTGCGACGCGTTTTGTATTTATGCCCATAGAACATCTTCAATCAGTGCTTCAATACTTAATGCTTGATGTTTCGCTGACAGAAGAAGGGGGCATAAAAGGAAACATACTATTCAATATGAGTGAAAGCGGTTCGCTTGGCCTGTTAACAAAAGATACTGATGGAAACTACTCACATGAATACCAAATCGACCCAACTCAATTGTTTGATTCTAATGGCCAAATTGAGAGGAAAAATATCACAAATGTCCTATCTGATAAATTAATGGAGGTTCTTGCCGGCAAAAACCATTAATGAAGAACTAAAGGAACGAGTGCCGGATTTATCTTTGTCCTTTGTAGAAACACTGATTGATGGGGTAATAATTTTATATCTCTGGAGAAAACCAAAATGCGGGATATCACATACCGATTTGCAACGGAAGAAGATTTAGATCTTCTGGTGCAATGGAACCATCAACTCATCGAGGATGAGGGGCAACGAAACAGGCTCTCGCTCGAGCAGCTTCGGAGACGAATGCAACAATGGATAATGGGAGAGTACAGAGCTGTTCTGTTTGAATCGAATCAAATACCCATATCCTACGCTCTCTATCGTGAAGATCCTGATGAAATTCACCTCATTCAGTTCTTTGTCGACCGCAAGAGACGACGCCAAGGCATCGGTCACCGCTGCGTTGATATCCTGCGGTTAAAAATCTGGCCTTCCGACAAACGTTTGATTGTCGAAGCTCTGGTGAAAAACGAGGCTACAATAAAATTTTGGCGTTCGATTGGGTTTTCCGCCTACAGGCTCACACTGGAAATTATGCCGGAAATTGCAAACATACAGGGCGAAAATGTGTATAAGGTCATCAATATGAACCGCTAGAAATCCAAACCTGCCCCAGGAAACGACAACGATAAATCAATGAATGTTTCCCCTCGCTACAAAAGCCGGGTGAACTGTAATCATGGCGTTTGAATCTGTTGAAAACTTGGAAGGGTAACATGATTAAACTTGCTATATTCGACCTCGACGGCACATTGACCAAGACGAACAAGATTGATAGTGAGTGCTTCATTAGAGCTTTAGAAGAAGCGAATGGCTTGAGCGAAATACAGACAGACTGGGCGGCATACCCTCACACAAGTGACTCCGGAATCATCAGGCATATCTTTCAGGAACGGTTTCATCGCCTTCCTGAATTTGCCGAGTTGTTCAGTTTCAAACAGCGATTTGTGGCATTGTTAAATAATTGCTGGCTTGCCGATTCAAGCCGGTTTGCTGCCGTTTCTGGTGCAGCAACCGCACTGGCACGGCTGAGAAGCGAGTCAGATTGGGCCGTCGCTCTTGCCACTGGTTGCTGGCGGCTGTCGGCTCTAATGAAATTGCGGGCTGCAGAGATTGAAGTCGACGGCATTCCAGCCACATTTGCCGATGACGGCATAGCACGGGAAGAAATCTTACAACTGGCAGTAGTGAAAGCTCTTGAATATTATGAGCAGAATGAGTTTGAGAAGATTGTGAGTATCGGCGATGCTGTGTGGGACGTTCAAACTGCCGCCAATCTTGAGGTTGCCTTCCTGGGCATTGGAAGCGGGGAGAACGCGGTACGCTTATGCCAAGCCGGAGCAGGCCGGGTGATCGATGACTTCGCTGAATACGACCAGTTTGTACAATCGTTAAACGAGGCAGAGATTCCTAGGGTATCCAGGGTATCATAGAGCTATTCAATCAATTTTGAGGAGCTTCATAAAGTATTTCATAGTCTTTTATGCTTGCATCGACAGCCAGACCGATTCCTGCTCCGATTCCGACATAAATGGGCAGAGCTACGCCTACTTGTGAACCGGTGCATGTTTTCGCAGCTAAACATGAGATTGCAATCAGACCTGAAGGGATTCCTGCTATTGCTGAACCAATGAGAAAGCCGTTGTTAAGGCTGTCTGTCCGTTTATCAGCGGTAGTAATACGTGCCACGTTGGCTTTACTGTACTCTCTTTCCTCACCATCCGGGGTTGAAAGGATCAGAGAGTCAGCCGACAGTCTGCCAAAAGAACATTCCACCCGATCACCCGTCATAAGTGTTACTATGATTTTTGATCCAGGCTTCTCGGCGGCTACTTTTTCCCATCTACCAGGAATGACCATTGCTTGGACCGACGTAGTCAGCATCAATAAAGTAGTGATAAAGGAAATAGCTTTTTTTCGACTCATTTGCTCCTCCCCACTCAGCCAAAAATGAAATGAATCCAATCTGTAATTTTTTGTCTATATGGTTCAATGCGAAAAAACCATAAAAATTGGATCAAGAAATTCTCTGGAGTAATAAGAAACCTGTATAGCTAAATCTATGAACGGATCTGAGAAATCAGTGCCTTAGGCTTTAATGAGCATTCTTTAATGAATTGAAAAAAGCAATACAGAGATTCTTAGGTCCCAGGCAGCCTATACTTCCATTAGAACTTTTTCCAAGAAATGTTCCTGCAGTTTCAAAAAGAACCGGGATATTGGTTTCTGCCTGTTTCAATCATATTTCCAATTTCTCGTACTGCGGCTAATCCTCATTCAACGCACGCAGCATACTCCTGGAATAGGATGCGAAAGCCGCTTTCCCTTTCGGAGTCAGGCGGCACACGGTAAGCGGAAGCTTGCCCTTGAACGTTTTCTCTATCTTCACGTATAAGGCTTCCTCCAGCTTCGAAAGATGACTGGAAAGGTTCCCCTGTGTGAAATCTCCCTCGCGCTGCAGGTATAGAAAATCCGCTTCCCCTGCCCCGTTCAGGATCATCATGATAATCAGGCGAGCCGGTTCGTGTATCATACGG
>JARRLM010000362.1:0-3450 GCA_037386985.1 Acidobacteriota bacterium
TACTGTTCCTTAATCTCATCTACATGGATTCCGACAATATACAGGCCGACTTTGCGGCGCAATTCCCCGACTTTATCCCGGCTTGTTTTATTGATTTCCCTCACCTGCCTCAGGAATGACTGGATTTCGGCATTCAGGTTTTCGCGCTTTTTCTCTATCCGCTTCTTAACCCCGGCATTGAGCGCCTCAAACTGTTCTTGCGCAATCGGCTTGCCTTTCAGCAGCGGAACCAGGGATACCCCGACTTCGGTAATTTCGACGGCAAATCCCTTACCTCGCGCCTTTTTTGACAAGGGCTTAAAAAGAGCCTGTTGCGCCTCCTGATTCTTACGCATCAAGCGGCTTAGGCTTTCCTCATAATCTTTCGATTCGAAAGCTTTAGGTATTTCCGCCTTCAGATTTTGAACAAGATCGTTCATGGAAGCTTTAAAAGACCTGGCACGGCCGGGCGGCAGATTCAGGATGGCAGGGGATATAGGATCTTTAAAATTATACACGTAACACCAGTCATCCGGACGTGGCATTTTTGCAGCGATTTCTTCCAGAAAATTTTTAATAATGGTTGTTTTGCCCGTACCCGTCAAACCGCTGACATAGATATTGTATCCCGGCGAAGTGATATCAAGACCGAAACGAATAGCCCTGATGGGCCGCTCCTGCTCGATAATCCCCTTAAGGGGAGCGATATCCGCGGTTGTTTTAAAACTGAACAGAGAAGGATCGCAGTTCCAGCGCAATTTATCCGGAGGCACCTTATATTTCATCCTGTTCATGCAAACCTCCCGAAAAATGGAAAATCCGGCCAATATTAAAATCAATCATCCTGAAGCAATAGAAGCGCCTACGAATTTTAACACAATGTGCCTATACTTTGTCCGTCCGGTTCCAGCTTGCATTCGTCATAAGGAAAATTTCAGGTACTTCAGTAGATGGAGACAGGATAGTTTCGCATTTTTCGCCACGGGTTCCCGCCGGAAATGCGGAATAGGCGTATTATTTTGAATAGCAACTGCCTGCCGAACAGTTTTTAACGACGCCAGAATGCGCGGGTAAAAATTACCAGAACCGTATAGAACTCCAGCCGCCCTGTCAGCATGCAGCAACTCAACACCCACTTTGCCAGGATGGGAAGGCTCCCGTAATGAAATTCCGGGCCCACATGTTGGAGCCCCGGACCCACATTGAACATACATGCAGCCACTGCAGAAATGCTCGTGAAGACATCAATCCCGGAGATTGACAGCAGCAGGCAGGAAACGAAATATGTGAGAAAAGCAAGGTAGACAAGATTCAGAAGGCTCTGGATAGTATTCTCCGGAATGGCCTGTCTCCCAAGGCGAATAGTAAAAACGCCTCTCCGCTCCACCATCCGTTTGAATTCCCTGCCGACCACTTTGATAAGCAACAGAATCCGTGAAGCCTTCAGTCCTCCAGTCGTAGACCCGGCACATCCTCCGAAGAACATGAGCGCCAGAAGGATTAGCTGCGGGAATGAGCTCCAGTTTCCATAGTATTCGGCGACCAGTCCCGTTCCTGTCATGATGGAACACACATGAAATATCGAATAACGCAGTGCCGCCAAGGGCGCATATTCATCCCGTATTATCAAACTCAGTAGAATAACGGTGGTAGCGATTGAAGCAACCATCAGGTAAAAGCGGAGTTCGACGTCCGAAAACACCCGCTGAAACCGTCGCTGTACCCAGAATCTGTAATGCAGGGTGAAATTAACACCGGCAAGCAGCATGAAAATAATAACAATGCACTCAACAGCAAGGCTGTCAAATGCCGCAATACCGGAGTTGCGTGTAGAA
The DNA here is from genome assembly GCA_037386985.1 of Acidobacteriota bacterium. Taxonomy (GTDB): domain Bacteria; phylum Acidobacteriota; class UBA6911; order UBA6911; family UBA6911; genus UBA6911. The sequence continues at coordinate 1,815 of JARRLM010000362.1, forward strand.
AAACCTCCTGTCGCCAACGTGGAAAAGGAATGACAGAGAGCGTCAAATCGTCCCATGCCCGCCCAACGGAGCGCCAGATACAGAGCCACGGTAAGCCCAAAATAAATCTTCCAGAGTGCACTGGCCGTCTCCAGAATCCTGGATCGCAGCTTCTCGGATCTGGCTCCAGAGAATTCCGCCTGATAGAGCGGCATCCCGCCAATCCCCACCAAAGGAAGGACGGCAATACCGGCAAGAATAACCCCCATGCCTCCAAGCCAGTTCGAGAAACAGCGCCAGAACTGCAGATTACGGGGAAGAACTTCCACATCCGCGAGAATAGTGGCGCCCGTAGTCGTAAAACCCGAGGCCGCTTCGAAAAAAGCATCCGTGAAATTGGGATAATACGGGGAGAGATAAAAAGGGAGACATCCAAAAAGACTGCAGACTGCCCAGACAGCAACTATGAGTAGAATGCCTTCACGTTGTGTCAGTGCGCTTTTCAGGCGGCCGGAGAAGATGACAAGTAATCCGCCCGTTATACCCGTGATGGCAATGGAATACAGGAAAGGAAGAGAAGCATCGCCTCTCGACAGGCCGTAGATGAAAGGAGCAGTCATGCACCCGGCCAGTGCGAGCAAAAATTGGCCAATGATATGCAACAACCTGGCTGTATGGATCACAACACCTGTCAGCTCCGACGATCGGCCAGAAAAACAGATTCCAGTTTTGAGACGGTCCGTTCCAGTGCAAAGACAATAACCCGGTCCCCCGGGTGTATAATGTCTTTGCCCCGGGGAACAATGACTTCGCCGTCAGGCCTGCTGATGGCACCGATAATGCATTCCCTCGGCAACCGCAAATCCATCAGGTATTTGCCGACAACCCTGGAATTAGGCGCCGCGATCAGCTCGATCGATTCCGCCTCCTCTTCACGAAAGGACGTAACGGAAATCACCCGCCCCTTGCGGACATAGCGCAATATCCTGTCCACAGCCGTCAAACGGGGGCTGACAGTCGTAGTTATTCCCAATCTCTGCACCATGGGCAAATAATTCAAACGGTTGATCAGGGCGACCACTTTTTTCGCCCCCAGCTTTCGTGCCAGAAGGGAGGCCATGATGTTGTCCTCATCGTGCCCTGTTAAAGCAAGGAACGCCCCAACGCCCTCAATATTCTCGTCCAGCAGGGTGGCTTCCTCCGTGCCGTCGGCATGAATGACGATAGTCTTCTTCAGAATTCGGGAAATCAGCTCGCACCGCTCACTGTTCCGCTCGAAAAGTTTTACGGAAACGCCCTTCTGCTCCAGCTGCTGCGCCACCTCGATACCGACCTGTTTCCCACCCAGCACGAATACCCGCTCGAGCGTTTCCTGCGTGCGCAATCCCATGAACTCATACGCGGCAGCCAGATCCTCGGCCTTCGTCATGAAGTATACGTGATCGCCGGGCAGCAACACTTCATCTCCATGCGGGATGATGGCCTGCTGGCCCCTGAAAATCATGGCAACCAGCCCATGCTCGCGTGATCTGGCTTCACCCAGTTCCTCGATGCGCTTGTTGGACAGCCAGTTGCTTTCGTCTATGCTCATGCTGAAAATTTTTACCCTGCCCTCGGCAAAGTCCAGGATATCCGAGACACCCGGAACGTGAACAAC
>JARRLM010000363.1:0-4322 GCA_037386985.1 Acidobacteriota bacterium
CCCGATGCGGCGTCCACCTGACATCATAATTTTCCAGCGACTGAAGCACCTGTTCCAAGCGACGCATCCCCATAAGAATGGAGGATTCGCTCTCATACAGAGCGGCATAGGCTTCCGTAGCTAAGGCGAGAATTTTTTCGCTGTTGGAAAGGATCCCCATCTCCTTTTCCAACCCTTCTCTTTCATCTGGCAGAGGATCGATGCTCCGGATTTCTTCGAGCTGAAACCGGAGAACTTCAATGCGCCGGATACGATCCTGCTTGTCCGCCTCAAAGTGTTCAAGACGGCGGGCGGTTTCACGGAGTGTTTTAAAGCATTTCCGGACCTTCTTCAGCCGTTGTCCGTTCTCCCCATAATAATCCAGCCATAGGAGATGCGTCTGCATATCGAGAAGGGATTTCTGATCCTGCTGACCATGGATATCTGCAAGGTTTTCACCCAACGACTTCAACAGATTCAGCGTGGAAAGATGTCCGTTTATGAATACCCGACCCCGGCCGGCGGATGTAATTTCCCTTCGAATCAGAAGAAGATTCTCCTCATCCTCGAACCCCGCCTCCTTCAAAATACGGGTTATGGGCTCATTCAACTCGACTTCAAACATTCCCTCAAGAATTGCTGCGTCGCAACCCGAGCGAATCATTTCCTGGGACGATCTTGCGCCAAGCATAATGCCGAAGGCATCCACCAGGATGGATTTCCCCGAACCGGTTTCTCCGGTCAGAACATTCAAGCCGTGACCGAACTCGATCTCCAGCTCTTTAATCAATGCGAAATCCCGAATTCTCAGTAAACGAAGCATATCAATTAAGCCTTTTACCTATGAGCGTCCCTGAGTCTAACATACGGTTTTAGACTCCATGCAAATCCTTTAAAAAAACGATGCTTACCTGCAGATCCTTCCAACATATTTTTTCAAATGTACAACGAACCTTCATCATATATTTAATGAATTGGCTAGCCCTGTAAGCTATAATATTTCCTGCATTTCAGACCTGTCTTTCTCATAAGGTTTCGCCCTATCGACCTTGTTGGAAGTACAGAAGGAGGTCCAGATGCCCCATTCGGCAATAATTTACTTGGAATGCTGTCCAAAACAGGGGGATTTGCGCTGGTGATATTACTTCTGTTGCTGGCGTTTTCCCTGCTTTCCTGGACAATTATTTTTCGGAAATGGTCGACTTTACGCCAGATCAGACAGAAAAATCATGAGTTCGTTGATTTTTTCAGAAAATCCGCTCGATTAAGTGAAATTCATGACGCATGTAAACAGTATCAGGGATCTCCTTTGTCCGGCATATTTACTGCTGCCTATCGCGAATTAAACGCCCAGATCCAGGCTTTGAAGAACCATAATCCGGAGTCGCCCGTATTAACCGAAAGAAATACTTCGGGAATTCAACGCGCGCTCCAGCGCGCCTCGGCCTCTGAGCTTTCAGCTCTTGAAAAAAACATGAGCTGGCTGGCCACAACCGGATCGGTAACGCCCTTCATCGGCCTTCTAGGAACTGTTGTCGGGATTATTAATGCCTTCGAAGGTCTCGGATTTGAAAAAACCGCCTCCATTCAGGCAGTTGCTCCCGGAATTTCCGAAGCCTTGATTGCCACGGCAGCCGGATTGTTTGCAGCCATTCCGGCCGTAATCGCGTATAACCATTTCATAAGCGGAATAAAGAATATTGCTGCCGATATGGATGATTTTTCTTCAGAGTTCCTGAATCTCGTGGAACGGAGTTTCAGTTAAATGGCTTTTACAGCGCCGAATGGCCGCACCGCCACATCTCTATCCGAGATCAACGTTACCCCGCTGGTCGATGTAATGCTTGTTCTTCTTATCATTTTTATGGTCACGGCACCCATGCTGCAGACCGGGATTGACGTGGAACTGCCTGAAACAAAAAATGTCAAGGATGTGAATCCCGATGAGCGCATTATCATATCCATCAGCCGGGAAGGAGACCTGTTTTACGGTTCCGATAAATTTATGCTATACGATCTTGCAGAGCGTCTTCAGAAGGACGCAAAGAGCCCGAACGACGCTATTTTCCTGAGAGCGGACAAAGACGTTAAATGGAACTCAATCGTCTCTGTCATTGATGTCATTCGCGGGGCCGGTTTCGACCAGATCAAACTGGTAACCAAACCGTTCAGTGAACCGAAATAATTTAGTCGACGGTAAGCAGACAGAGAGATTTAAATTCAATTATGTGCCCGAATACCATACAGAATGCGTTCTCTCATGCAGGATCGATTGACGAAAAGTACAAACGGTCTTTTTACGTATCAATCGTCGTTCACGTCGCGGTATTTCTGTTCGTGGTCTTCGGAGGACACCTCTTCCCGCGTAAAGTAATTCAAATCGGCACCGGTATAGGAGGAGGCACAGGAGGGGATATTTCTACGGTCGGTGTCGTTGATGAACTTTCAGGCGGCGCTGGAATGTATAAACCTTCCCTTACACCCGTACCTCCAGCGCTAAAGGAAAGGCCTGAAGAAAACAGATCAAAAGCTATACCGCTTCCCAACACAGTTGAACGCAGGAAAAAGACGATCCCTCAGCCAAAGGAGACGGCTCAATCCCCTCCTGCCACGAATATAATTCCAACAGCTCCTGAACCGGGCTCCGGCGGAACAGGCGGATACAGCGGCGGTAGCGGCGGAGGCATTGGAAGCGGTATCGGAGTATCTGTGGGTGATGGATCGGGCGGTTTCGGAGGCCACTGGTATGCCAGAATGGTTGAAGGCCGGATCAGCGATAACTGGACCTATCCTCCGGAAGGAGTTCATGTTGATATAATCTACAGATTTTATATCGATGCCTATGGACGGATTCAGGGCATTCAAAAAATAAAATCTTCCGGCAATGAAGCTCTGGACTATATGGCCGAAAGCGCCATACGCGCCATAAAAGATCTTACACCGCCTCCGGACGAATTCCAGGGACGATATATTCAATTCAGCGCCCATTTCGTCTATCCGCCCGAGCGATAGCATTCGGATAAAGGAGTCTAATGAACTTTAAGAACTTACTTTTACTTTCGTGTATGCTCTGCTGCCTTCAGCCTGTGCTCTCAGCTCAGAGTGACGATATTATTCTCCGCCCCACTCCGGGAGAGGAAATCATTCTGGCGGTCGCCGACATTCAACCGGCTTCAGAATACGAAGCATCGGAACTTGCGGAGGTTATCGAAACTTTCAATCGTGTTCTATGGGCCGACCTTCGCTTTTCCGGCTTTTTCACCCTGGCCGGGAAAAGCTTTTACCCTCCACGCCCCACGGATGCTCTAACCGAAGAAAATATTCCCTTCGACGCATGGGCCGCGCTTCCCTTCAGTGTAACCTTTCTTACATCCGGGACGCTGGACCTGATAGACGAGACATTACACGCGGAATTGCACATCTTCGATATGAAGCAGCGCAAAAGAATGTTTGGACAGAATATTACGGGAGACAAGGAGCAGGTGCGCAAAATTGCACATCAATGGGCGGATGAAATTGTATACCGGCTGTCTGCCGGGGCATCCAAGGGCATTGCATCCACAAAGATCGTATACGCTTCCAAAAGAGGAGATGCCTCTGAAATCTATGTCGTTGATTATGACGGGCAAAATCCAACGGCGTTTACGCATAACGGCTCCCAGACACCGCCCGGCAACCTTCTCCCCAAATGGTCTCCCGACAATTCGAAACTGGCATTTATGAGTTACCGGACAGGCAAGCCGGAAATAAACATTTACTCTTACATTGACGGCACCCGACTGCCGTTTCCGATGTTCAACACACTGGCCAGCACACCGGCCTTATCCCCTGATGGGGGAAAGATCGCATTCTCATTGAGAACTCCGAGAGGGGACACGGACCTTTTCATATCCAATCTGGACGGTTCGGACCGCCGGAATATCACCAACAACCCCGCCATCGACTCCACTCCGTCATGGTCTCCCTCCGGTCGCCAGATCGCCTTTGTCTCCAACAGGGGCGGAAGCGCCGGTCAAATATACATCTGTGATGCAGATGGAGCGAATATCCGCAGGCTTGTGAAGGAAGGAGGGGATGCTGATTCGCCGGTCTGGTCTCCGGACGGCCAATGGCTGGCCTTTCATTGGAAACCCCGTATGCGCACCTATTACGATCTCTTTATTGCCCAGGTAAGCAGTGGCAGAATTCGCCAACTGACAACCGACAACGGCAGTAATGAAAGTCCGTCATGGTCTCCCGACGGCCGTCACCTGACTTTTCAATCGAATCGCACCGGAACAGATCAGATATATATTATGCTCCTCGGCGGAACTGAGGAAGTGCACCAGATAACCAGCCAGGGA
>JARRLM010000364.1:0-4506 GCA_037386985.1 Acidobacteriota bacterium
GAGTGCGGGAGCGTGGAATCTGTCTCAAAACTCTCAGGCTGCCGTATTCGATGGTGGTTTGATGTGGAGTGCGGCCCGCAAGCGAAGCTTGCGCGCCGCCTTTAAGTGGCTGCTCAATAAACGCTTATGATGTAAGGCGCAAGCATCCGTCTCCGCCCTCCGGGCTTCACCGGACATGAGCTTGCGCCAAAGGCATCGCCTGAAATCGGATAGTCATTAAAACATCGATATTTCCTTGGTTTTGAGACAGTCTCCTAGCTCCCGCACTCCAAGGGATCTCCGTTTTGCGATATGGGATGTTTTGAATTTTGCAACAAGTCATAGTTAGCCGATGGCTATTTCATGATTGTGTGAAGCTATTTCTGAGTCAGCACACTAGCCCGCATTTCTCAGAGGGTGTAGCGGGAAGCCTTACTTCTTTCTCCTCATATTTCACCTGGTACCCTTCACTCCGTGACCCGTATATCAGAGAACGGTACCGCGAACGGCCCAAGCGCGGGCAACAAGCGTAATACCTCCTTTTTCTTGAACCATTATTCGATTTTCCAGGCGATCTCGCAACTTGGCTCTGCTCTCCGGATTTAGAGTGGCTACATACAAAGGCGCCGGTCCGGTCCCACCTAAGAATGGCCGCCAATAATCCGAGAATGTCTCAAAGTGTATGTGAATCTCGATAGCCGCCGATTTTACATCTTTCATTCCTGCAGATTGAAAGATCGATTCCAGTGCTTCCTCCTGACAGATCGGAAATCTTATACCTTCATCAAAGACCTTGGCCGACGAGTCCCCGGCTATAACTTCATCCCAGAAGACTCGCAGGTATTCCATGCGGCCCGCGTAGTCCCACACGTATGCTGCCACAGTACCTCCCTGGCATGTGTGTTCACCCATCTCCTCAACACATTTTTGAGGATCGGGAAGGAAATTGAGTACCAGGCCGGATACCACCCAATCAAAGCCGCCTGGATGAGCGGGAAGACTGCCAGTTCCGGCAACCATCAGCGTAACCCTGGGATCCGTGATTCGACTTCTTGCATTATTTATGAAGGCTTCAGAGGGATCACAGCCTACAGCCAAAGAGGGATTAGTGAAATTGCTGATTGCCGCCACCAAGGCCCCTGTTCCACACCCAACATCAAGCCAGGACTTATCCTGTTCAGGACCGAGCCAGAGAATGAATTTCTCCGCCAGCGGGCGACTCCAGCGACCCATGAATGCCTCATAGGCATCACCGGTCGTCCAGTTGCCGTCAGAGGGATTTGTACTCATAGTCATTCTTTCCATCGGGCATGTTTCATGTCAGTAGTGTGTGAACAGAAACGGGGCATTTATTGCTCCCAAAGGAGATGCTTTACGCAGTAGTTGATAAGACAAGTTTAGCATTTTCTGCTTCTCACCGAGAAAGAATGTCCTATAGCCTCTCCCCTGGCTTGCCCTGTGTCAGCGACCGCAATCCCGCCCAATATTGGAATAGATTCCTATTGTCTACAGCCTGTAGATAAAACAATATACTAAGCAGGATTCCAGCGTATATGAAAAATGGATGCCTTTTTTTGATACAATACTTTTTTCGCAGAAATATGTATTATGTCCCTGATTTTTTAAGGAGTGGAATAGTGCTAAGACTTATCAATTTTTTCATTATTGGAATAATCGCGACGTCCGCCGCATTCGCTCAACCGGAACCGGAATCCAGCCGGCAACTCGAGTCAGTGGCTCCCGTATTATCCCAACCTTTTATGAACGTGTTCCGGCGTTTTTCCGCCGACCAGGAGGAAATGTATAAATTCTACGGGAAGATTCTGGGATTCCGGCAATCAAACACTTTCAAGCTGGGCGGCAATACCTCGATGGCCTGGTTTCAGGTGGGCGAAGCCGTGGTCAAACTGACCGGCGTTGTGCCCAATCGCAAGTATCAAAAAGGCAATGTGCCTGAAGCCACGGGTGTCCGCCTGCTGACTTTCTTTTTCCCGGACCGGAATGAATTAATGGAAAGGTTCAAAGTTCAGGGCTTTCCGGCCCCGGTCTTTCATCCGGTTGCCGGTTCGAACCGAAGCAGTGCATTAGTGCAGGATCCGGACGGGCAATGGGTTGAATTAGTCACGGTCCCCGATGCTCCTCCATCGACCTACGAGCAGATCGAGATCGGTCTGGTCGTATCGGACATGGAGACAAGCCGAGAATTCTACCGCGAGTTTGTCGGTCTGGAAGAACTGCCGTTCGTGGAAGATACAACTTTCAATACCCGGAAATACTTGTACCGGCACGGCGCAACACTGATCAGTCTACGCAGTTTCGGAAAAGGGCTTCCAGCCGATACCGGCAGCGGCGGGATACAATACGTTGTTTCCGATGTGAAAGCGGTAGACGCGTTGGCGAAAGCCCGCAAGGTTACGATTGATCAACCGCTCAATACAATGCAGGGCTATGCGCTTCAGACAATCTGGATCGACGATCCGGACGGCATCACAAATTACTTCGCCCAAACGGGCGTACGCGGCCCAAAAGCAGGGCGATAACGACATGCCCTGAATGAATCCTATTCAGAAGAACACAATCCGGCCAATATACGTACCCTGATCTCCGAGGGCAAAGGAAGTGCCCCCGATACGAAGGAAGACATATTCGATATAGGGGGGGCATGGTTCTGCTCTGTCCAAAACTGCGATCGCTAGAAACTCACTCTATCCAACTCCAGCCGACCGGGCCAAAATAGTGGGAATACAGGGGCAGCGCTGTGCAATCCCTCGCTATGCACACCTTGGCCATGAGTTCCAAAGTACTGATTTCCAGTATATGATGTGCTGAAAATAAACACTCATTCTCAACAAATATAAAACAGCCACCTGGTTTTATGAAACAACCACATTTGTCTTTACTTGTAACTGCTGATAACACAAGCTTTACGGTAGTAATTAGAACCGACTTCTATCTGGCGCTGGTTTGGCTCGTGAATTGCGTTCATTTTAAGACAGTTGTTAAAACTAATCCCCCGATTACAACGGAAGCATGGGAATTCATGCAGAAATAAATAAGGATAGAAAATCCTAGAGAGGGCATGCGTTGGAAAAAACCGGTATATCGACCATTCTTGGAAGTATTATTTTCTTGTCGGTTATTACCTGGGGATGGGCTTTCTTCCAAGTGTTAAGAAAGAAAACCGAAAAGGCCAAACTGCCTCCTCGGGAGGACATATACTGGAAATCCATCCGATGGCATTTCTTAATCACCTCTACTGCAATATTTTTTTCCTACATCAATCGTATCTCGATTTTTGGCGAAATTAACCTCAACCTTGAAATTTGTGCTTTAGCCTTCGCATTCCTTGTTCTGAATCACTTATGTATAGAGCCATTGGAATGGAAATATGCCTCTCCAGAACATAAGCGAAAGATTGGGCATTATTGTCCCCATACCGCAAAAGAACTATTTCTGTTTTTTCACTATTGGATTGCCGGTATAATCTCAGCGGTTCTTTTTTCAATCAGCCACATTGGCTGGGGATTGACTGCCGTTGGAAGTACCTTTTGGGTTGGAATAGGATTACAATTTTTAGTGTTTATCTCCGGTGGCTTATATGTATCTATCGCCGTTCATTTCATTCATAACCTGATTAACGGGATCATCTATGGGAGGCTGACTAAAGAAACACCAGAGGAACACGCCCTTTCAGTTTCTGAGGAATTAATAAAATTTTCCTGTCAGGAGTAATTCAGAACGCCCCGGATCCGCATAATTTCCTGTTAACGAACACACTCAGTTTCCGTTTTTGGCGACACCCGCATCCTGATTAAGGAATCCCACGAAAAATTTCCACATCAAGAAGTAGATGCTCGTGCGCGATATGCCCGCCAGAATGTCTCAACGAGGACATCCTCCGCGCCGTTCCCATCCCGTACAATCCGTAGAATCCGGCTGTAAACCTTAACCTCGAACTGTCGGAAGATCGATTCAAAAGCCTCCTCATCGCCTTGTACGAACCGTTCAAGAAGTACATTATGCAGATCATCCACTTTTTGCCTCTATTCTGCTTTACTCGGGCTAATGCTGATAGGTTCCATCCAATTTACGCAATCTAAAGTCGAGGCTTACAGAATTATTTCTGATTGTGCTTGTTGTGGCGATCTATTTGAGTTGTTCACAACGCCGACTATCCTGGTAGCATCGCGAACTGCGATGACACTGGACTGGAGGATGAAGGGTACTTTCTGCAGAAAAGTTCACGAGCATACAGGGATTGGCCCCTTGAAGTACCCTACCGGTCACCTGGTTGGCTAGGCGACTTATCGGAAACTGGATTCAAGCACCATGACGGGGTTGTTCATTTAAGGTACTTCACTACATTCTCTCCCGCTACCCGGCCCGAGATAATGGCAAATGCGGAAGCAATGCCGGAGGTATCCCGCATGCTGTAGCTTTCTGCATGGAGTCCGCCCGCATCGAGCCCTACGGCGTAGAGACCGGGAATCGGGGAGTCGTACCGGTCGACCGCCTCGGTCCTGTAAT
>JARRLM010000365.1:0-4534 GCA_037386985.1 Acidobacteriota bacterium
CTCCGCAATCCATATCCCAATGCCCGTATCAAAAGCATCGACACCAGCAAAGCCAAAGCAATAGCGGGCGTCGTTGATGTTATCGCCTGGGATGATCCAGATTTTGGAAGCCAGGGTGGCGGTGGCGGCGGTTTCGGCCGCGGCGGTGGAGGTTCTATCAGTGACTACGCCGATCAGGAAGGCATCGAGATCGGCGCTATCGTCGTCGCTGAAAACGAAGATATCTGCGAAGAAGCGTTGAGGGCCCTCGACATAGAATGGGAAGTGTTGCCCCATGTTGTCGATCTGCGGGAAGGCCGCAAACCAGATGCGCCCGTTATTCGCCCGCCTGCCCCGGCCGGCAAAGCCGGCGGATTCGGCGGTGGATTCGGCGGACGCGGCGGTGGAGGCGGCAACAATCCTCCCAAGCAGGGCAACGTCTCCTATTCCATCAGAAACGACGGCGATATCGAAGCCGGCTTCAAGGAAGCCGATCACATCATCGAATATGACGTGAACACAGCCGCTTTCTCGGGTCATATTCCTAATCCTACTGGTTCCGTCGCATGGTTCTTCGATAACCCCATGCACGGAGAAGGGAAAAACCTGCGGATCGAAGGGGTCCCGTGGAGCGGCATCAGCGGTGCGGGAAGGTCGGTCGGGTTATCCAGCGATAAGGTTTTTCAGGAGTGCTTTTTCGTAGGCGGTAGATACTGCGACTGGGGGAGCCGCAAATCCCAGCAGATCACCCCGAAGCTCGCCCAAAGATATGGCCGTCCGGTCCGTTGCGTCAACAGCCGCTACGACATGTACGACTTCAATCTGAACGATCGGTTCGTACATTTGAAGGTCGGTTACAAAAGCAACGGCCTTATCACGGCCATCGACGATTTTTCAATCGCGGACGGCGGGGTACAGGGAAGCACCAATTTTGGGAATACCATGGACCAGACCTACGGTCCCTATTTCACCACCAAGTGCAAGAACGTCAAGCAATATATGGAGGTTGTGGACAGCAACCGCGGAAAGATGTACACAAGCGGCCAGCACAATCCGATGAGCTGGGATTCCCTGATGGCCGGGATTTATCTGATCGCGGAAAAGCTGGGCAAGGACCCGATTGAGATCGCAACACTGAATCTCCACGGGCCCGAATCCCAGGACGATCCCAACCCGGTACCCAGCTATGAAGCGTGCGTCGCGGCCGTAAAGAAGATGATGAACTGGTCGGAACGGCGTCGTGCATCTGGAGTCCTGTGGTGCCATTATCGGCCACTATGGCCTGGAAGCGAACATGATGGTCATTGCCGAAGAATTGGGCCTTGAATACGAAAATATCCAGTTGCACCTCGATCACCATTACGGGTACAGGCCTTTCGGCGGCGGCAGCGACGGATCGACCGCCTCTTCCTGGGCCATCAAGGAATGTGCCAATATCCTGAAGCAGAAAATCCTGCAAGCCGCCATTGAGGAAGCGGAAAATCCTTCTTCGGGTGGAGGCGGCTTCGGCGGATTTGGAGGATTTGGCCGAAAGCAAGAGACCGCGCCCAATCCGTTCAAGGGCCTCAAACCGGAAGACCTGGATATGGCGGACGGCAAAGTCATCGTCAAGGCCGATCCGGAAAAGGGCCTTCCGCTCGGTCAGGCCGTTCAGGCAAATCTGTTCGCGACCTTCTCGGGACGACCTCCGCAGGCTCTCTGGGCCCAACAGGGAAGAGCGCTTGATACGATGAATACTGCAACCTGCGAGGTTGCAGTGGATACCGAAACCGGGGAAGTGGAAATAATCCGGTTCGGAGTCGTCACGGACACGGGCAAAGTCATGCGACAGACGTCGCTGGAAGGACAGATCCACCAGGTGATGGATTTCACCACAGGATGCCAGCTCCTGGAAGAATTTATTTTCGACCAGAAGACCGGATTGAGACTCAGCACCAACATGTTCGAGTACAAAAAAGTCAGTATGCTGGACATGCCTCGGGTGGACATACAGCTTTTGGAGACGCAAGTCGGCAATGCCTGTTACGGCTCCAACGGGATCAGCCACTCCCTGGCGAATACTCATCTTGTAATCATGGCCATCCACAACGCGACCGGCGTTTGGGTAGAATCGCCGGCCACGCCGGACAAGGTTCTCAAAGCACTAGGCAAGGCATAAAAAGACGGTTCAAGGTTCAAGGTTTAAGGTTCAGGGTTCAAAAACCCTGAACCCTGAACCCTGAACGGGGAACCTGGAGGAGAAACAAATGAAAGCATTCAATCACGTGAACGCGAAATCCCTGGCGGAAGTTCAAACCGCCCTTGCCGACGGCAAAACGAACCTGATTGCCGGAGGCACGGATCTCCTTGGCACGCTCAAGGACAACATTCTTCGCACCTATCCCGAAACCGTGATCAACATCAAGACCGTCGAACCGAGTCTTGACTACATCAGGGAAGAGGGAGGCATGCTGAAGATCGGGGCCGCGACGCGGCTTGCCGACATCGCTGCCGATTCCAAGATTCAAGCGACGTATACGGCGCTGTCGCAGGCGGCCTCACGGGTAGCCGCACCCCATGTCCGGGACATGGGAACTCTCGGAGGCAACATTGCACAGCTGCACCGCTGCTGGTATTTCCGCAAACCGGAAAACCGATTCGACTGCATCCGCAAGGGCGGCGGTACCTGCTTTGCCATGACGGGCGACAACCGCTACCACTCCATTTTCGGCGCTGAAAACGGCTGTATCGCGGTACATCCCAGCGACACGGCTCCGGCGCTGATCGCGCTCAACGCCAAGGTCGTCACCAACAAGCGGACCGTTGAAGCCGAGAACTTCTTCGAGGTCAACAAGCCGAAGAGCACGGTTCTGGCCTCGGATGAATTCATCCGGGAGATCCAGATTCCGGCCCCGCCTGCAGGAGCCAAAAGTGCGTTTATCAAGTTGGCATTCCGGAAATCGATCGATTTCCCGATCGTCAACTGCGCCGTAATGGTCGGCGGCGGCAGCCCGCGTATCTGCCTGAATGCGGTGGCGCCGAAGCCGTACCGGGCCGTGAAGGCGGAAGCCGCCATTGCGGGCAAGCCGGTCAACGAGGCGAATGCTGCAGCGGCCGGAGAAGCGGCTGTTGCGGACGCCAGTTCGTTCCCGGAAGCGGCACAGTTCAAAAAGCAGATCGCCAAAACCCTGGTGAAACGCGCACTGCTGGCTACGGTTTAAGGAATAGGGGCCTGGCGATTCATTCACCAATTTCAGTAATCGGTGTCTGAATAACCAGGTCTCATTTCCCCTATGGCTCTTTGATGTATAGCCACAGCATGAATATTCAACTGGAAAATGAAGGCTGATTTGGCGTTGGACACGGGACTATAAAGAGATAAAGCGTTGTGAGAACGTATGAATGAAGGATCCGGTGTCTGGCAATCTGGTGGATAAATAGAAGAATTGATTTAACAGGATTCGATGAATAAAAAATGCGTCGTTGAAAGGTTTCAGCGACGCATTTTATTTTCAATGGTACGCTCTTCTAAATCAAGCCTACTACATATTCAACGGCTGTCCTCATCCAGATTTGTAGATTTTAATGTTCACATGTTTGTACGTTCACACGTTCCAACGACGATCAGAGAAACGTTAATTCATTCCTAATTAATTTTACTCACCGTCAACTATCAACTGTTAACCTAGAACTCAGAACTCAGAACTCAGAACTATCGACGAGTTGGGCGAACCTTCTGTTCGCCCCTACGTTCATTCACCCTGCCGTTCCTTGAACGAATCTGCATTTATTGGCAATACAATTCCTCTCCAATGCTATACTTATTCTCTATGGATAATAGAGTATTGAATCTATGAAGATTACGTATAAGAGTGACTACGCATTGAAGGCTGTGTTGGATTTGGCCTTACGCCATGAAGGCCGGGAACCGGTCAGCATTCACGACACCGCCAAGCGCATCGACGCCCCGGTTAAATTCCTTGAACAGATTTATTCAGGATTGAAAACACACGGCATTATTGAAAGCCGGCGAGGAAGCAGCGGCGGCTATCTGTTAGCCAGGACACCAGAAAAAATTACCGTGGGAGAAATCATCCGGCTTATTGAGGGACCTACAGAACCTATTTCCTGCATAAAACAGGATTACACGGGATGTGACGAAATGTATACGTGTGTATTCAGAAATATCTGGGAGGATATTCACAACGCTACGTCACACATTCTCGACAACGTGAATTTCAAAGAACTTGCTATTCGATACGATTCCATACACAACATTGCCACTTTTTCCATCTAATCCTTATTCTGTATTTCCGTTTTCTTTTCCGGAATAGGGTATGCCAAGCTGTTTCAATTTACGATAAAGATTGCTACGCTCGATTTGCAGTGCCTGAGCCGCACGACTGACGTTTCCTTTGTTTTCTATCAGCTTCTGCAGTATATATTCCCTCTCAAAATTTTCCTTTGCATCCTGTAGAGATTCTATTTCGCTGTTTTCAATCTGTACCGCCAGCGCACGACCTAGCATCTCTTCAGGCAGATCATACATATCAATACGCGGCCGAGGTGTCATAAT
>JARRLM010000366.1:0-4148 GCA_037386985.1 Acidobacteriota bacterium
CATCGAGCGGCTCATATAATCAAACCTCCGGCTCTGCTGTAGGTCTTATGACTCCGCATGTACTGACATTTCCCCGGATTTTCCCCGCACATAAATCATTCTACGGATCAAGTTTCAAATACGGGGATTGAAGCCGTACAACGGTGTTGGTACCCTTCGCAGTAGAGGTAAAAGTGAATGGAGAATATTTTAAAGCGGCTGAGTCGTGGGGAGATCATCGTAGGGGATGGGGCTCTAGGAACCCTGCTCATGCAGCGGGGGCTCAAAATCGGAGAGCCGCCGGAATCTGTGAATCTTAAGAATCCGCAATACCTTGAAGAAATCGCATCGCTATACATAGAAGCCGGTGCGGATATTATAACAACCAACAGCTTTGGCGCGTCCTCCCTTAAACTGCGGCATTTTTCTCTTGATAAAGAAGTGGAACAGATTAACCGCCGAGCGGTGGAAGCGGCACGCAAAGCTTCCTGGGATCGGGCTTATGTCGCGGGCTCCGTAGGTCCAACCGGAATGCTGTTACAGCCTTTTGGCTCTGCAAAACCTGAAGAAATTTATGAAAGCTTCTGCGAGCAGATAGGAATACTGATCTCCGGCGGCATCGATATGGTTTGCATTGAAACGATGACAGACCTGTCCGAGGCCGAACTGGCCGTAAATGCAGTGCGGTCGCTGGATGCGGACATTCCAGTTATGTCGACCGTTACCTATCAGAAACGACCTAAAGGATTTTTCACTTTTATGGGATCCACTATCCGGGAATCTGCCGAGAGGCTGAAAAAGGCCGGTGCAGATATTGTGGGATCAAATTGCGGCAACGGATCGGAGAGTATGGTGCGTATTGCAAGGGAATTTATGCAGCATTCACAACTTCCTATTGCAATTCAGAGCAATGCAGGGTTGCCCGTCCGGTCGGATAAAGGACTGTCCTATCCGGAGACACCCGAATTTGTTGCTGCGAGTGTTGCCAAAATGCTGGGTTACGGAGTACAGATCGTCGGAGGTTGCTGCGGTACCGGCCTGGATCATATTCGAGCCATTCGCGAAACCGTCGATGAACACATGAAAGCCAATCCGGTAGACAGTTGACGGATAGCATTTTGCATCGCTTAACACGAATTCCGAAATAAATATTTCCCCAATAAGTCCTTCTTCTTTGCTCGCAACAAGTTATCATGTAGAAATCAAACTTCGCCCAAGTTATCGCTTGCCCCACTGAACATGTTGATGTCACAAGAGGAAGATTGCGGTAAATCTGTAACTTCGGAATTCAGGCTTCCATAAAAATCCACACAAGTATCAATAAATAAAAGACTTTAAATAAACCTATAAACGAATTCCCCTTATCGGCCGAAAAGAATATTGAATCGTAATCCGGAATGAGTGGAATCTGCGATGAACCAAGGCTTTGTTTTATTAGAACGGTTAGCATGGCAACCAGAATTGATACGCTGCTTGTAATTGATGACAATCCGCTGAATTGCGACCGGACGGTTCGTGGTCTTTCGCGGGAGGGTTTCAGAGTTTCCTCCGTTGAAAATGGAAGATCCGCATTGAAATGGATCGACAAGAATCGGGTCGATCTAATACTGCTCTCCCTTGAAATGCCCAACCAGAATGGGTTCACGGCCCTCCGCGTCCTCAGGGAAAGATATGATCCCGCCCGGCTGCCCATCATTGTGGTGACCGATAAAACCGGCAGCAAAAATGCTGTAAACGCTTTAAATGCCGGAGCCAATGACTACTTTACCAAATCTGTCGACTTCGCCATCTTACTGGCCCGCATTCAGGCACAATTATCCCGAAAACATGCCGAAGAAGCGCTGCGTGAAAGTGAAGCACGTTATGCTCTTGCCGCGCTCGGCGCCAACGATGGCCTCTGGGACTGGAATTTCACTACAAATGAAATTTATTTCTCACCTCGGTGGAAATCGATGCTGGGATGGGAAGAAAACGAGATTGAGAACAAGCCGGACGAATGGTTCCGAAGAATACATCCTGATGACGCCGACCGGGTTCGCGCCGATATAGCGGCTCATCTGAAAGAACAGACCCAGCATTACGAGGGAGAATACCGAATCCAGCACAGAGACGGCCATTACCTCTGGATGCTCGGCCGTGGAATTGCAATACGGGGAGATAATGGAAAAGCCTGCAGAATGGCTGGGTCCCAGACTGATATCACTCAGGGAAAAGTTGTTGACGTCCTGACAGGCTTACCGAACAGGGTCCTGTTTATGGACCGCCTGGGACGATCATTCAGACGGGCAAAACGCAGCAAGAACAAATCATTTGCCCTGATCTTTCTTGACCTGGACAGTTTCAAACTGATCAACGACAGCCTCGGACATCTTATCGGCGATCAGATGCTCGTCACAATTGCAGGCAGGCTCGAAACGACTGTGCGCTCTTGCGACACAATATCCAGGCTGGGGCAAAACCACACGGTTGCCAGGCTTGGAGGGGATGAGTTTACAATTCTCCTGGAAGATGTTTCCAGCTCTGATGAGGCAATCCGGGTCGCGGAACGAATCTCGAATGAGCTTTCGGAACCTTTTATCGTTAACAACCAGGAACTTATCCCAACAGCCAGCATCGGTATCGCCATGTACAATCAGGGCTATCAGACGCCCGATGAACTCCTCCGGGACGCCGACACAGCCATGTACAGCGCAAAAGCTCTCGGCAAAGGCCGCTATGAAATCTTCGATTCGAACATGCGCGCCAATACCGTTGCCCGACTGCAAATGGAGGGCGAAATGCGTCGCGGGATGGAGGAGCAGGAGTTTGAGGTCTACTACCAGGCTGTCGTCTCCCTGCAAACTGAAAAAATCCTGGGATTTGAAGCCCTTGTTCGTTGGAATCACTCCAATCGGGGGATGATTCCTACCAATGAATTCGTCCTGGTTGCGGAAGAAACAGGGCTGGATGTGTCGCTGGGTCAATGGGTGTTTGAAACAGCTTGCCAACAGGCACGCATATGGCAGACACGATT
Organism: Acidobacteriota bacterium; assembly: GCA_037386985.1. Lineage (GTDB taxonomy): Bacteria > Acidobacteriota > UBA6911 > UBA6911 > UBA6911 > UBA6911. Next base: position 2,993 of record JARRLM010000366.1, read on the forward strand.
TACCGAGACAGATCCTTTATCGATTCATATCAATCTTTCAGCCAGACATTTTCTACAGCCGGATCTTATACAACGTTGCCGCTCCGTATTGATCAAAACCCAGCTATCCCATAGCAGTCTCGTTCTGGAATTGAATGAAAACGCAATGATGTCCGATCCGGAAACTGCAATTAATGCCATGCGCCAATTGAAATCCCTGGGAGTCAAACTCGCCCTGGACGACTTCGGTACCGGGTATTCGTCTCTCAGCTATCTGCACCGTTTTCCGCTCGACAGCTTGAAAATCGACCGTTCCTTTGTCGCACGAATGATGGAGGATGACGAGATCGTCCACACTATTATTACGTTGGGCAGGAATCTGGGCATTCAGGTTATTGCCGAAGGGGTTGAAACAGTTGAGCAGTTGGAAAAGCTTCGCCAGATGGGGATGGGATGTGAATATGCCCAGGGATATATCTTTTCCATCCCGGTAAAGGCGTCCGAAGCTACAGACATGCTCACGGCCAAGCAATTCATTCCACCGACACGCCTCAAAGTGCCACTGGACGACTATTCCCTGATTACGGATTAAGCCCCAATTTCGAAGTTGAATACTGAAATAGGGTTAAAATAATTGCCGTATGCAGCAGATAGCAATATTTTACTCAGCTATCGGTTCCATGTCGGGATGGATCAGATAATTCCGTTGCCGATATCTGAAGTAATCAAAATCCGCCGCCTGACCTGCTCCGGACATATCCTGGCAGCACATCCCCACAAAAGCGCCTGTAAAATTAGGATTCCACTGCGGACCGGCTTCATCCGCTAAAATACTGGCATCGAACTGCCCTGGAAACCATTGCCATTCCGAATCGGACCCTGCGACCCGAAAAGCGAATAAAAGGCGCTCATAATCCACCTCAACCCTCAAATAAACGGTTTTATTCTCCGGTATGACAATCGTATCGGAAAAAACATCCGGCTGAGTCTGATCCGGCAGACAGGACATTACACGAATATGTTTCCCGAGTTCCTTGTCCCGGGATATGTAAAGATAATGGGATTTATTCCCGTTGTAATAGCATGCCAATCCGGCCATCTGCAGGAAATGATCCGGTTCGAAATCAATCGCCGTAGAAGCGCTGAAACAATGATCCTGCTGTCTTCGAGCTACAAG
>JARRLM010000367.1:0-6033 GCA_037386985.1 Acidobacteriota bacterium
GGAGCGGGATTCCAGGGATTGGAGCCAACGGAAATCTTTGTTCGATAGCTTGACAGGCTTACGCCCACACAATAGACCGCTTCCGGGAAAAGGTAGTAAGGGATGAACTTGTTGTAGCCTTCCAGGTCGAAGTCGCTGAGGTCGAAGTATATCGTACTATCGGAGTACTGTGATTGTTTTCGAATTATTTCAATAGACTTCAGGTGACGTTCGTAAAGAGGGCGAAATACATCCAGAACCCATGGGATTTCCATAATTTCGTTCAGCGGCTTCTTCTGAAATTCTTCGATTAAGCTATAGATCTTACTATCGTCGCGTAAGCCTTCTATCACCATCATGAGTTTCATAGCCGATTCAGGAATTTCAACAGCGGTGCGTGCATCTTTAAATTGTGCTCCATCGATGATATCCGCCCAGTGAATGAGTTCTGTCAATCGGCTGGAATCAAATTGGAAATGTTTAAGGAGCATTTCAGAGATCAATTTTGTGCAGGAACGGTATGTGGGATCGTGGAATTTCCTGCCGCTTCGGTCCGCTCTGAAGTGCGCCTCGTCTTCACTGTTTAGAAAGGCGCTTTGATGATGGTCAAACCACCAGGTCAGGCGAGAATCATTGGAATATTTAAAATCCACAATGGTGTTTTCATCCCCGTCAAACTCCACATCAAGAAATAATTCGCCTGCTCGATGTGCGAGCCCCTCATATTGGAACCCGCAATTCTTGTCGATCGCTTTGACATAGAAATCGCTGAAGACCGCGGCGGAAGCCAGGCCGTCAAAGCAGTTGTTGTGGAAAAAAACCTTCATTGTGTTCATAAAATTTCAGGATTGCGCTGCATCTCCTTAAAGTTACCGCCCTGACGAAGAGCTGACCTGGGTTGCTCAGCTGGAGAGAGGGTTCCTGAGCCTCCTAAAGGCGGTGAAAGAACCGAACACACTACCATAATGTCTTTGGTAATTCAAATTCTCCGCGTTGGATGAAATGTTTATTTTATTTACAGTTATACAGGCAAAACGGTTACGGCCGTAGGGCTCTTCATCGGTATCTACGCTGAATACGTCCTGCTTTTTACAAAAACTCTAAGAAATTCGTGGCAAGGAGCTTATGACAAATGCTATACTCAAAAATTAACTTTATGCGCTCCTTACGGAGTTTGTTCGAATAATGAGGCTGAAATGAAAGAAGGAATTCATCCTGAATACCACAAAGTACTTGTAACCTGTGCTTGCGGTAACAAATTTGAAACCCACTCGACGAAACCGGATATTCGTCTGGAGCTATGCTCCGCCTGTCATCCCTTCTTTACCGGAAAACAGAAGCTGGTTGATACCGCAGGCCGAATCGAACGCTTCCAGAGACGATACGGTCTGAATAAGACTGAAGATTCCAATAAAAGCTGAGATATCCATGACGGATTCAAAATCCAAAGCATCCCCCGAAGATATCCTCGTCGGCGGCCAGGCGGTTATCGAGGGCGTCATGATGCGGACGCCGTATGCAAGTGCTGTCGCTGTACGGCGTATGGATGGTTCTGTGGAGGTAAAGAAGAAGCCGGTCAAACGGGTATCCGATTATTGGAAGCCTCTTTCCTGGTATGTCGTTCGCGGGTTTGCAGTTCTGCTTCAATCTTTGATCCTTGGAATGAGTGCGTTGAATTTTTCCATCAGCGTTGCCATGGAGGATGAGGCTGAGCTGCAGGCGAAGAAAAATCCCGGCAAGGTTAAAAAAGAAGGATCGGTATGCCCGATGGTCTTCTCGATGATTTCAGCTGTTGCAGTCGCCGTTGTCTTTTTTATTCTGGCGCCGCTCTGGCTTACCACCCTTTTGAAGGATTTCATACCTGCAGTACATAATTGGTTTGTTTTCAACCTTGTCGACGGTCTGATCCGCCTGATATTCTTCCTGGGCTATATAATCCTGGTAAGTATGCTGAAAGATATTCGACGTGTGTTTCAGTACCACGGGGCGGAGCACAAAGTTGTGCACACATGGGAAGCCGGGGAAGACCTTACGGTGGAAAACGCACGCAGTAAATCGCCCCAGCACCCTCGTTGCGGAACAAGTTTTTTGATGTTTGTAATGGGCGTCAGTATTATTGTGTTTTCCTTATTCAAGTTCGATGCATTTTGGGCCATTTTCCTTTCGCGCCTGATATTAGTGCCTGTCGTATCCGGACTGTCGTACGAATTGATCCGGCTATCGGCACCCCGCTGCCAGAAGGGCTTTTTCCGCCTGGTTGTATTGCCCGGCCTGGGTTTGCAGCGTATCACCACAAAGGAACCATCGGATGACCAGCTGGAAATTGCCATTCATGCGCTGAAAGAAGCTCTCGAGCTGGACGATATTAAAGCTCGCGAAGCACAGACTGCCGCTTAGCGGGTACGCCCGCAAATTAATTCCTCACACATTTCATTCATTCCCCAAAATTTTTTATTCAACGGATAACCTATGATTGAAAAACTGAATGCTCTGGAAAAGAAGTATGAAGAACTCAACACTATCATGGCCGATCCCGCGGTGATTGCGGACAAAGCAGCATATCAGAGGCATGCCAAAGCGCACCGGGACCTGCATGAAATAGTAGAAGTGTTTGCAGAATATAAAGAAATTTTAAATGAGATTGAGGGAACAAAGGCTCTGGTTTGCCGATGACGAATTGGCCGTCCTCCAGGAGCGTGAAGCAAAGTGCTACAACCAACTTCAGATGTTGCTGATGCCCAAAGATCCGAACGACGATAAAAATGTGCTCCTGGAAATCAGGGCTGGAACGGGAGGGAATGAAGCGACCCTTTTTGCTGCCGATCTTTTCCGCATGTATTCACGTTTTGCAGAACGCTCCGGCTGGCGGGTGGAGATGATGGATTCCCATCAGTCGGAAGTCGGCGGTTTTAAAGAAATCGTTGCATTAATAGAAGGAGATCGCGTTTACAGCAAGCTAAAATATGAAAGTGGGGTCCATCGAGTCCAGCGGGTGCCGGACACCGAGGCCAGCGGGCGAATCCACACTTCCGCCGTAACCGTGGCAGTGCTTCCGGATGTCGATGAAGTGGAGGTCGTCATCGATCCCAAGGATATCAGGATCGATACTTTCTGTTCATCCGGTCCGGGCGGGCAATCTGTAAACACAACCTACTCGGCGGTTCGGATTACTCATATCCCGAGCGGTTTGGTGGTTTCCTGCCAGGATGAGAAATCTCAGATTAAGAACCGTGCTAAGGCTATGCGCGTATTGCGTTCGAGATTGTACGATATAGCGATCCAGGAGCAACAGCAGTCTATCGCGGAAAACCGCCGCAGCCAGGTTGGTTCCGGAGACCGCAGCGAAAAAATACGAACCTACAATTACCCTCAAAACAGGGTCAGCGAACACCGTATCGGGCTGACGGTTCATAACCTTCCTGAAATAATGGATGGGAGCCTCGATACAATAATTGAAGCGCTGATCACTCATTTCCAGGCGGAAAAACTGAAAGAAGCCGTTTAAGTTTGTTTACACACACGTTTCTGACTGCACGATCCATAAAGGTTGTACGGGTCTGCAGACTTAAAGGGATACAGGTTCCCCGTTCAGGGTTTCCCGTTGGAATCCTCGGCGGAAAATTTTACAGAAGATGCGGATGAAGCCGCATAGTTTTATCCGGGGGCAGGATTCATGCATACGATGGCAACCGCGCGGGCTTGGGCCGTGGATAAATTCCGGCATGCCGGTGTAGAGTCTTCCGCGCTTGCGTCCGATCTCCTGTTAGGTTTCGTGACCGGTCGCGACAGGATTTATGTTTTAAGTCATACAGAAGAGATATTGCCTGACGCGTTCTGGCTTCAGTACAGGGATCTGGTATTGCGCCACGCGAAAGGTGAACCGCTTCAATACCTGGTAGGTGAGCGGGAATTCCATGGGCTCGATTTTCAGGTGACTCCTGCAGTCCTGATTCCTCGCCCGGAAACTGAATTCCTAGTCGGCGCAGTACTTCGGATTGTTCAAAATAATTATAATTCCGGAATGAAATTCGTCGACGTGGGTACCGGATCCGGCTGCATCGCGGTTTCAATAGCGCATGTTGCGTCGTCGTCCAAAGGCTGGGCGACGGATATTTCCAGGCAGGCACTTGAAATTGCACGCTTGAATGCCTTAAGGCACAAGGTTTCAGGGCAAATTCAATTTGTCCAAGCCGATCTGCTCGAATGCTTTTCACGGAAACCGGCTTTTGACCTTATTCTGAGCAATCCTCCGTATGTGACATTTGAAGAATATGATACGCTGCCTTCCGGCGTCAGGGATTATGAACCGCACCGGGCATTATTCGGCGGTGGGGACGGACTGGATTTTTATCGTCGGCTCATGCCGGAAGTGTTGCCCAGGCTTAAGCCCGGGGGATTCCTTCTACTCGAGTCGGGCGCGGGACAGGCGGAACGGATCGGACGGATTATTGAAAAAGAAGGTCTGGTTCTCCAGGAGGTTCTCAACGATTTACAGAAGATTCCCCGTTGTCTCATTGCGCGAAATGTCTAAAATGCAATTATGGCGCTGCGGACCCATTGATTACGGGCTTACGGAGAAGTGATGGATAAAATTCGAATCGTCGGGGGGAGCCCGTTATCCGGGAGTGTAGGAATCAGCGGTGCGAAAAATGCCGCATTGCCGGCTATGGCTGCATCCCTTTTGACCTCAGATAGGATTGAACTGGAGAACGTTCCATATGTCCGGGACATATTGACTACTCGAAATCTTTTACAGAAGATGGGGTGTGAAGTTGAAATCCTGCAGGACGGGACCGCCACATTAATATCTTCGAACATCCATTCACATGAAGCACCCTATGAACTCGTAAAAACCAGGCGGGCATCCATTCTGGTCCTTGGACCCCTTCTGGGGCGGTTCAAAAAGGCCAGGGTCTCCCTGCCGGGCGGTTGTGCCATTGGAGCGCGTCCCGTGAATCTACATCTTATGGGGCTCGAAAGAATGGGTGCGGAATGTAAAATCGAGCACGGCTATGTCGAAGCGTCCGCAGATGCGCTGCACGGCGCCAATATCGTGATGGATATGGTGACGGTTACGGGTACCGAAAACCTGATGATGGCGGCTACCCTGTCTGAGGGTGAGACGGTTCTGGAAAATGCAGCCTGTGAGCCCGAGGTGAGTGATCTGGCCCATATGTTGAGGAGCATGGGCGCGCGCATTGAGGGGGACGGGAGCCGCACTATCAAAATTCAGGGTGTTGAGAAACTTCACGGTTGCCGTCATCGGATCATTCCGGACCGCATTGAAGCAGGGACATTCGCAATAGCCGCTGCGATTACGTGCGGAGACGTCGAAGTTAAAAACTGCAATCCTAAGCATCTTTTGTCGGTGCTGGATCAATTGAGCAGTACAGGAGTGGAGGTGACAACGGGTGAAAACAGCTTCCACGTCCGCTGTGACGGGCCGATACATTCGAGGAATGTCACTACCTGTCCGTATCCGGCGTTTCCAACCGATATGCAGGCGCAGTACATGGCCCTGATGACGCAGGGGGACGGAGACTCCATTATCACGGAAACGATTTTCGAAAACCGGTTCATGCATGCCCTCGAAATGATTCGGATGGGCGCAGATATATCCGTGGAAGGGAGGCAGGCGCTGGTCAGGGGCAACGGCCCATTGAGCGGCGCCAGGGTTCTGGCTTCTGATCTGCGCGCAAGCGCCTCCCTTATCCTGGCAGCTCTGGTCGCCAGGGGAGAAACCTGGATTGACCGGGTATATCACCTGGATCGGGGCTACCATCAGATAGAGAAGAAGCTGGCCCGGCTGGGAGCGGATATTGAGCGGATCAAGTAACTATTTCTCACGGTAAAAGCCGGTCGGCTACTTTCAATAATATATATGTTTTGAGTTGTTAGAATTCACCCGCACGCGGAAGAAGCCAGGGAAGGGATTGTCGGTAATGTCCGATTGTATTTTCTGCCGGATTGCTGCACATGAAGCACCGGCAGCTATTATTCATGAAGATGACCGTTGTGTGGTTTTTCAAGATATTCATCCTCAGGCCCCGATTC
>JARRLM010000368.1:0-489 GCA_037386985.1 Acidobacteriota bacterium
CAGAAACCAGACTCGTGGAACGGCCACCGTCCCGGCATACATAAACAACAGAAATCCCAGTATAAACGGGCTGAGAAATGTCCCTATAAGCAGGTTTATCCCGGGCCGCTGCAGTTTTCGAATACTCCGGTCGGATAATTCCGATTGCTGCGTCTGATCCACCACTGTTTATCGACTCCGCTTGTTAAATTTATGCAGTATTCTGCATTCCCAGAAAAAGCATACACTTCCAATAGAAAATACGTAAGACGAATTAGAAGAGTTACTTCAAGTAAAAAAGGGGTTCAGCAAGTGTTTTCAACCACTTGCCAAACCCCTCGCGGACATGTTAGGGAGAGTCGCTTTACTGAGCGGCTTTAAAAATCCCCAGGTCCTGAATCTCTCCTGCATAGGCTGCACCCGGTGTGGCCATATATTTTATGGTCACTCTTCGTCCAATCAGGTCGGTGCAGGGTTCCAGTTCTCCGTCAGGTTTATAGTCTACCGTCC
>JARRLM010000368.1:535-3937 GCA_037386985.1 Acidobacteriota bacterium
CACCATGAAAACAGTGCCTTTCAGAGTTACGGGACTTTTGGACCCGGCGATATTCACCTCCTTAAGATATTCCTTCTCGGCACTTTCACGCCTGTCGAATGCCCCTTCTCTCTCCTGCAGCAGCCTCTGCCGTTCATTTTCGGCCGTCGTGAGAGCCCTTTCTAAAACTTCCCGTCCGTCTCTGCCGCTTTCATACAGCCCGGTCAAAGATTCATAATCTTTATACTGTATCTTTCTCTGTTGAGGCTGAATCCCGGCTTCTCTCGTTATCTGTTCCATTTCCTTGAGATCATCCCGATAGCTGCGCGCTTTGATCAAAAACAGCTTGACCCTTTCACGGTCCTGGATCGATACCGCGACAGTTTCGATTTCCTCCCCGTATTCGATCGCCAGATCAACCTGTCCTAAATTCATCAGCACATTGGCCAGATTCAGCTGGTAGCTCAAAATCCCGGGTTCGAGCTTGACAGCCTGCTTGGCCAGTTTCAGGGCTGCTTCGGCATTCTCCCTGTTCATTGCAAGAATACCGGACAGTGCCGCATACCCTGGGGCGAACCGGGGATTGAGCCTAACGGCCTCCCTGAAGCTCATCTCGGCTGTTTGATATTCTCCCAATTGCCAGGCCGTAGTCCCTGCATAGTAATGTGTAATACAGCTTTTCGATCCGGCACGCGCTGCCGCCAGGAAATATTTTTGGGCTTCTTCAGGCTGGTCCTGCCTTTCATAGTAGACCCCGAGGCTCGTGAGCGCGTCCGGGTTTTGGGCGTCCTCGGCAAGCACGGAATCGAGCATCTCTTTCGCTTCCGTCCAACGATGGGTGAATACGAAAAAATCTCCCTGCAGGGTTCGGATTTCAAGCGAAGGAACGGTTCGGGCGATGTACGTGCCGGGCTCCTGGATTGACGGAGTTTTCACTTTAAACGAGTAGAAACCGAGTTGAAGAATATATTCTTTAAGCCGACGCTCCAGTTCTTTTAAATCGCCGAAAGCCTGAGCAGCAGCTTCGTCCTTGGGAACGTTATTTTGGATAAGCTCCAGGAACTTCCATAACTTCGGCGCATGGGCAGCCTTGTCGCCCAGAAGCAGCATGTGCGTCAGCGCCCATGATTGAGCATAAAATATGGACGATTTCGACTCTTCCCTGTAGTGGGAAGAATCCGAGTCCACCGAAAAAAGCTCGGATATCGAGAGAAGCTGACGGTTCTTCAGAATACTCAGCAGCACCGGACTTGCACGGCCGACATTGGATGAATCGTCGGAAATCACCGTGTAGCCGAAACATTCAGCCAACCCCTCGTTAAGCCAGGTCGGCAAAGGATGGAAATTCAGACGCAGCAGAAGATGAACATATTCATGGTAAACTACGTGGTATCGGTTGTCGTCATCCAAGTCCAGGCGAAGCGCCACATAGTTCTTTTCCGGTCCGCCGGCAAAAATGCCGGAAGGCCGGACCGTTCCCTTCTCTTCCCAAAATTCAGGTAGCAAAGAGCGGAAGGTTCTTTCATTTTCTGCAGCAAGAATTATAGTGGGAATACTCGGACCCGACTGAATGGAAGGTATAAACTGCCCGATCACGGCATGGAACTTCTCGAATTCATGTGTGACACTGCGGGCCTTTTTTTCGTCTGCATCACTGAAAACAGCAAAATGAGGACTCCGGATCTCAACCCAGGGTTTTTCTTTTGCCTCCTTCGGAAATGAAGGGCCTGCAAACAGAAAAAATATTAAAAGCCACCCACAGAAAACATTCTTCACAGAGTTTGCCCCCAGTTTACTTAGCGGGCCACGCCAGGGTGGCCCGCTTCCGACCTTTTATTCTCCGGAACCTTGAAGTTCAATCACAACGGGCTGGCCGGCCAAGTGTACGCTTAAGGCATGAATGCAGCGGCACCAGCCGTTGACAAACCGACATAAATGCAAATAATAAAACCTAATTAAAAGTGGGACTGCATTTCACGCAACATCTTTATTGCGGCAGTACAGAAGAATTTGACCGCCGGCATCGCTTCATTGCCATCGAAGCGGGAGACCCTGCAAGAAAAGCGGGCTAGCTGTCGAAAGGATAGGAAAACCGAAGAAATCCAACCACCTTCAAATCGTCCCTGGTATCCGCAGACCGTTATCCGAAAAAGGGATTTTGGGGTTGCATCCACCGTATAAATTAATTCGCTGCATTTTTACGCAGGCCGGCGTGAAAAGCAAACCTAAATTGCATCACGTAGATGAAAACAGGAATTCAATCCATGCCTGGCAACTTACGGGAAGGGATTGAGGCCTTCGTATCGCGCAACCCAATTCCCGTCCTTGGGAAAGCCGGGTGCTTCAACATGCGGGGAACCCTCCCATCCCCCTGCCATCATAGCAACAGCCGTTAGAAGGCCGCCGTTTCCCGGCAGGTATACCGGCAATCGATTGTCCTGATAATTATGGCCGTTATTCAAATATCTGTTTTTAGGCACATCCAACAACAGCGCCTGAACTGCAATCTCCGGCCTGCCAACCCGGGCAGCGGTCATGGCAATCAGGGGGTAATCCCAGCCCCATGTGCTCTGCCAATCCCACGACTGCATTACTTTCTCTACCGTGGCGCTCATTTTATCCGGGTCGACGGATTCATCATGCAGCATCCCAAAAGCACCCAGCATCGTCGGGTGATCCCTGCGCTGCGCGGCATCTTCGAACGTATTCATTGCGATTTCTGCATTCTGGTACAGCTCTCCATCCAGCGGCAGGGGTGAAAGATGGCCCAATACATGGTCCCATTTTTCCATACGCGGCATCCCGAGCCGTTCGCGCCAAAGCTGCGCCGTTTCCAACCCGAACTTCCAGTAGGCCAGTTCGAAAGCCGGATTCCGGGTCTTTCCAGGACTGTAGATTTCCTGAGCCGGTATGAGCGGCGGACCCAAGATGTACCTTTCGCCGTCATCATCCCAATGTGCGAAAGAAGCCATAAAATCAGCTGTTAAAAAAACAATATCCTTATAGTGTTCGAGAAAGGATTTATCCTTTTTCAACCGGTAGAGCAGCTCTGCATAGTAAATGGGATGCGGCTGCTGCCAGATCAGAAACACGCCTACCGAGGAAGGTCCCTCACGACCATCGACCGATACCATCTTCGGCCAGCGCGCGCCTGCATACCCCTGCCTTTCAGCCGTACGCATCGCCCGAGGCAGAATAGACCGGTACCAGGGCAGACTGCGTTCCAGAACTTCAGGATGCCCCCAAAGCACAAAATGCACGCCGTGCCACCAATGCATTTCAAGATGGAATTTGCCGTACCAGCTGTTGCAGGTGAGACCGGTTTCAGCAGGCGGGTAGGATCCTATGCATTGGATCGCGGTTAGATATCGAGATAAAATGATGCGTCTTTCCAACTCGTGGGCACGACCGTCCCTGCTTTGG
>JARRLM010000369.1:0-3402 GCA_037386985.1 Acidobacteriota bacterium
TGTTTCGCGGTACACGCGCAGCAAACAGCGTAATGACTACCAGGGCGATAAGAGCTATTGTTGAAAGTATATATGGCTTCCAGGCAGATTCAATATCGTTGAAAAAGCCGAAAGCCACTCCCGTATTATGAACATAGGTGAAGGCTAAATACCCGGGAATGATATCGACCGATTCCCCCGGCTGCAGTTTGACGTCGGAAATCCACTTTGTCGCAAAATCGAGGGCAAAAATCCCGAAAGCCAGCCATAAGAATGGATTCCGCAGGAGAGCGATACGAACTTTCATATAAAAATTCCGATAAAACCAGACCCGCAGTTACCGTCAGGCTGGTTCTTAAAAGTCATAGGACCTCCGGCAGAGCCGGAGGCTTGATTATTTGAGCCGCTCAATGCGGCACGAACAGCACTATCGCGGTCGGTAGCGGTATCGGGATCGCAGTCGCAGTCGCAGTCGGTTTCGATAGCGATACCGATTCCGATCGGTTTAGCCCTGGTTGTGCTAATTCATGCAGGGCACACACTTCCCGATAATTTCCGGATCTGTCAAACCCTTGCTGCATAACCGGCAGAGCCGGAGGATCTCCCAACGGATAAGTCCGCTGCTTATGGTTCCCGGCTACATAGGAAAAGGGCATTGATGCATTAATGCATCTCGCGCACGACAGGAACGCACCTTTCACACAGGGTAGGATAGCCGGAATCATTCCCTACATTTATGGAAAAATTCCAGCAACGTTCGCATTTCTGCCCGTCGGCTTTGCAAACCTCAATCTGCAGTCCGCCCGCTGCGTCCTTATTTTCTTCGACAACCGCCTGGGACACGATGAAAATGTACCGCAATTCCTGCTCGTGTCGCCGCAGGAATGCAGCCATATCTCCAGGACACTCTATCCGCACCTTCGCCTCGAGGGAATTCCCGATATCCCCAGCCTGACGAACTTCTTCAAGCGCTTTCAGGACAGATTCCCGCAACTCCCGGAGTTTTTCCCACTCCGTCATCAGATGCGCATCACCGCGCTCTTCGTCATATTCAGGGAAAAGCTGTACGTGCACCGACTCGGCTTTATCTTCCTGAGGAAGCCCCTCGTACATTGCACTATAGACTTCCTCGCCCGTAAACGGCAAAATCGGAGCAATCAGGCGTGTAAATGCGTCGAGAATTTCCCACAGCACCGTCTGTGCCGAACGACGGGACTGTGAATGCGTCGAATGGGTGTAGAGCCGATCCTTTAGAATGTCGAGATAGAATGAGGACATATCGACAATACAGAAATTATACAACGTGCCGTACACCTGGTGAAACTGATAGTCCTCATAGCCCTTAAGACATTTCTTAACCAGCTGCTCTTTCCTTGCCAGAGCCCACCGATCAATCCCAGGCATCCGATCGAAAGGCACGCAATCTGTCTTGGGGTTGAATTTGGGATGCTCCGGATCCTGCTGATTGCACAAATTGCCCAACATGAAACGGCAGGTATTGCGGATCTTTCGATATGCTTCACCCAGCCGATCGAGCAATTCATCAAAAATTCTGACATCCTCAACGTAATTCACCGAGCTGACCAGAAGACGGGCAATATCCGCCCCGCGCTCCTTGACCAAATCACTGGGATCGATCCCGATTCCTTTGGATTTGGACATGGTCCGGCCCATTTCATCCAGCGTCCAGCCGTGAGTGATTGCGGTGCGATAGGGAGATTTTCCATGCAGTGCTACGGCTATCAAAAGGGAGCTCTGGAACCACCCGCGGTATTGATCGCCCCCCTCGATATACAGATCGGAAGGCCATGGAAGATCATCCCTGGTACCGAGAGCCGCAAGGTGGCTGCTGCCGGAATCGAACCAGACATCCAGAATATCTAACTCCTGGGTGAAATCGCCGGTACCGCATTTTTCGCACACCGTGCCCTGGGGAAGGAGCTCTCCGGGCGAGTGGGCATACCATGCATCCGATCCCTCCCGGGCAAAAATGGATGCGACATGATCGATCACGTCTTTGCGCAACAGAATATGGCCGCAACCTGTGCAGTAAAATGCAATAATGGGCACACCCCAGGCCCGCTGGCGCGATATGCACCAGTCCGGCCTTTCATGCACCATATTGCGTATACGTTCCTCCCCCCAGGAAGGAATCCAGCGAACGTGCTGAATCGCATCCAGCGCTTTTTCACGGTAACGGTCAACGTCGAGTGAGATAAACCACTGTGAGGTTGCCCTGAAAATGATCGGGCTATGGCAGCGCCAGCAATGCGGATAGGAATGAACGAAGTCTTCGTTATGAAGCAGCACGCCGACGCCCTTCATGTGCTCCACAATTTTCGGATTGGCTTCAAACACAGGAAGGCCGCCGAAGTGTTCGACGTTTCCCACAAAACAGCCATCGTCATCAACCGGGCAATATATTTCCAAACCGTAATTCTTGCCCGTGACGTAATCGTCGTGGCCGTGACCGGGTGCCGTATGGACGCATCCCGTGCCGGCATCCAGTGTCACATAGCTTCCGAGCACAAAAACCGACTTGCGATCAATAAACGGATGCCGCGCTTCTTTGCCTTCCAGCAACCTGCCGGGAAAACGGGCTGCTTCCTGGAGATCGGCCCAGCCGCATTTCTCGGCGACTGCTTTGAGAAGGTCCGATGCAACAATATACCCCTTATCCTTCACGATGACGGCGGAATACTCATGATCGGGGTGGAATGCGATGGCCAGATTGGCCGGAAGCGTCCAGGGAGTAGTGGTCCAGATAACAACCGACCAGTCTTTTCCTGCGAGGGAGGGATTGACATCGGAAAGATCCGATTCCACCGGAAAGGAAACGTAAACCGAGGGGCTTGTGTGATCGTCGTATTCCACTTCCGCCTCTGCCAGAGCGGTCCTGCAGGACGAACACCAGTGAACGGGTTTCTGCCCCTTGTATACCAGCCCTTTTTCGACAAAATATCCTAGAGCACGGGCGATTTCATATTCATACTGGTAACTCATGGTCAGATACGGATTGGACCATTCTCCGAATACTTCAAGGCGTTTGAATCCCTGTCTCTGAATCTCGATATTTTTCTCGGCATACTTGCGGCATGCACGCCGGAATGCCAACCTGTTCATCTTGGCTTTCTTTGCACCAAGCATTTCTTCAACCTTGATTTCTATCGGGAGGCCATGGCAGTCCCATCCCGGAAGATAGGGAGCGTCGTATCCCAGCATTGTGCGCGATTTAACGATGATGTCCTTGACGATCTTGTTCAGGGCATGCCCCATGTGGATGGCACCGTTTGCATAGGGAGGACCGTCGTGGAGCACAAAACTCGGACATCCGGCCCTGGCCTCCCTGATCTTCCTGTATATGTCGATTTTCTCCCAGTGTTGCAGCATTTCAGGTTCACGCTGCTGCAGGTTGGCCTTCAT
>JARRLM010000370.1:0-5289 GCA_037386985.1 Acidobacteriota bacterium
ACTCTGTTATTCCTGAAAGCCAGCATTCCGCCCCGTAAGATTCTATACGGCGGATAATATCCTGGTTGCTGAATTCATTCAGCCTGCAGAAGATCTCACCGATAATCCCGATTAATGGAAGTTTCTTTTTGGCTACGGGGATGGATCGCAGGAGATCCCTGCTCCGCTCCAGTGATGCTGTCATCATATTCATTTGGATCCGGTGATTGATCCCCGGACGTGCCAGCACACGGCAGAGATCATCCAGGCAGCGGTTGTACACCTCGTCGGATTCTCCAGGATTCTGCTCGTACGGTCGAATCCTCAGAAGCATTCGATAGAGAACATCCGACGCTATAATCGCCCGCCAGCCCGTTCTGAGAAAACCGTTGGAGCCGACAATCATTCCGTCGTACCCATTCTCGCTGGAAGGAGAAAGGACGGGCACACCGTCATACCCAAGCTTCTGCAGCACTTTCTTAAGATAGTAGGAATACTGGCCGAAACGGCACGGACCGCTTGTCGTCGGCATGAACAGTGCAACGCGATCCTTGCCATGTGTTTCGATTACCTTCAGGAAATCCCCTAAAACAACGCGGACCGGGTAGCATTCGTCTCCTGAAATATGGCCCCCGCTCAGTTCAAGCGTCCTCTGGTCCGAAGGAGGGACCTCCGATGCTTCGATCCCGGCTGACTGCAGAGCGGCGACAAAAGCCCGCACCGAATTCCCCCCCATTCGCGGAATGAAAAGGCATCTGCCTTTTAAAACATCGGCGGCATCCGTCATTGTAAAAATCCTTTGCTTTCCAAATACGCTTCGCATCGAGTGATGGCGCCGGCGTCGCCTCCATGTCCGTCAAGCTGAAGAACCAGAAAGGGCTTTTGCGAAATGCCTTCCACGTAGTGATGGACAAACGAATCGGGGCCGCACTTGAAGTTGGTCATGTAAATGATATGAAGATTGGAGCGTTCACCGACGAACCGGGCAGCCTGCAAAATCCTGTAACCATAATCCCAGAACATGTTGTCGTGGTCTCTGCTGATATCAATGTCGTCCAGGTTAAGGAAGTCCATCGGGATAACGTTGATGCCGTAAATATCCCGAAGTTTGCGCGGGAGATCCATATTAATGCCCGAATCATAGAGTGTGTAGGGCCTTGCCAGGAGTATAATACCCATCCGATTGTTTTCGGCCAGGTTCTCGAGGGCCTCCTCGCCCGCCCGCTTCAATTTTTCTGTAAATGCCTGATAATGCATCGCCGCCTTTTGAACGGCACGGTTACTGTCGCCGCGCGAGATATTCAATTTTGCCGCAAGATCCCCTAACGATCTCTGCAATTGAGGGATCCCCTCCTTGAACCGTATCGTTGGCGTCAGCAGGCGGTCCTTCAAGTCGGATAAAGCCCGGGCGCTCGATAAAACAAACGGCAGCGTCTGCCCCCAGGGACAGAGATAGGAAGGCGTGTCTGCAACCGGGGACCAAGCATTAATCAGGTTGGGCACGAAAATGTAGTCAAGGTCCGATTCTCCGAGACTATGCACATGACCGTGCGCCACCTGAATCGGGAAACAGGGCTCGGACATTGCCGTCTCGATACCTTTCTCGGCCAGTTTCCGGTTGGTTATTTCCGATAGGACAGTCGTACAACCGATCTCGCGGAAATAGGTCTTCCAGAACGGGAGAAAATCATAGGTATACATGCATCGGGGGATGCCGACTTTGGGCCCGTTTGAAGGCGCGGGTTCCTTATCAGCCAACAACTCTTCTCTGAAAGAGATCAGATCCGGAACCACAGCCTGCTGGCTGGTCTTAGGCCGGCGGCGGAATTTATTGGAACATTTGTCGCCCCAATAGGTGCGTTCCTTTTCTACGCGGATTTCCTGGACAGTACAGTTATTCGAACAGCCCTGACACGTATGCTCCCGAAGCTCGTAATCCACTTCATCGAGGTCGTATCCCCGGAAGATGGTTTCTTTGCCCGTTTTCCCGACCTTTCGATGGGCTAAAAGGGCGGCTCCGATCGCACCGATCACTCCATTGTAGGGCGGAACAACAATCTTTTTTCCCAGCAGTCCGCTGAAGGCTGCCGCGACGGCATCGTTGTATGCAACGCCGCCCTGGAAAAAGATCACATCTCCTATTTTACGGCCCTGCACAACACGGTTCAGGTAGTTGAGAGCGATGGAATAGGCAAGGCCGGCAGCCAGGTCTGATTTTTCCGCTCCCTGCCGCAGGTGATTGATTAAATCCTTCTCCATAAAAACGGTGCATCTTTCGCCCAGGCGAGTCGGCTTCTCCGCGCCAAGAGCCAATGAGGCGAACTCCGATTCGATCTTGATATCAAGGCGCTCCGCCTGTTCCTCAAGAAACGAGCCGGTCCCGGCGGAACAGGCTTCGTTCATGCTGAAGTCGACAACTATCCCCTTTTCGAGACGGATGAATTTTGCATCCTGGCCTCCAATTTCCAATATCGTGTCGACATCTGTTTTCAGATATGTATTGGAAACAAACGTAGCCCCGGTTTTATGAGCCGTGATCTCATCGTAAACGGCATCGGCGCCGACGATGCAGCCGATCAGGTCCCTGCCGGAACCGGTCGTACCCACTCCCCTCACCCGGATTTTATCGGCCAGCTCCTCCTGTATCTGCGACAATCCGTTCCTGACAACTTCTATCGGACGGGAATTCGTGCGCATGTATATCGAATGGATCAAACTTCCCTGAGCGTCAAGTACAGCGAGATTGGTGCTTACGGAGCCGACATCGATGCCGATGTAGGCCTCCACCGGTATAGAACGATCCTCGAATGAATATGCCTCAGTACGGTCTCGCAGAAGCAGTACATCGTCCGTCGAGAGAGCCGGGCTGCCCTCACATACGTAGGTTTCCTCGCGAAGCGTCCGTTTCAGTGCCTCCAGGGAACTTTTAATATCGGGCCTCAAAGCCCCGTTCCCATTTGCATCCGCTTCGTTCAGCCCCGCCCCGATAGCACTGAACCAGGAATGCGCGCCCGGCACGATTAAATCCTCGGTCCTGAGATTGAAAATATTCTGGATAGCCTGAACAATGCCTGAATTGGCAGCCATCCCTCCGGCTACAATAACGGGCGGCGCAATACGTTTCCCCTTAAAAACCGTCCCCTTGAAATTCCTGACCAGGGCTTCGCAGAGTCCTTTCAGGATTTGTGCCGGATTGTACCCGCGCTGCTGGGCATGAATCATGTCGGTTTTACTGAACACCGTACAGCGACCGGCAATGGTGGGAAAAGCGTCCACGGAGCGGACCAGGTCGCCGATCTCTTCAACACTGTATTGAAGACGCGATGCCTGCTGATCCATGAAAGAGCCGGTGCCGGCGGCACAATCGCCATTCTTCTCATAGTCCAGTATCCCCCTCCGATGGTCTCCATTCGACGAGACAGGATTCTTTGATATTTGGAAAGCAGAACCGGCTTGCCGTCAATTCCTCCGTCTACAAAGAAAAATTCGTTGTTCGAGCGACAGGCATTTTCGAGTACAACCCTGTCTTCGGAGGAACCGACCGCTGCCGCCTTGATGCCGATGGAGCCGATATCTATGCCGATATAAATCACAACTTCGTTTCCCGTAAATCCTTAATGTTCAAGAACTAAATAATATTATAGGACCACTCCCGAATGCAAAATATAATATGCCTCACGGGGCCTGTTCCCATGGGTTTCACATGCAAAGGTTACTCTTTTTGAGCCTTCAATGTGCAATGTTCTAGTGTGCAACGGTTCTTAGAACAGCAGTCGTGTGCGAATGTTGCTGTCAAGCAGCTCAATCTGCCCCTGGATGCCCCGCGGCAGACTCCTTTCCACGTCCATCATCAGATAGCCGATGCCGTTGCTTGTGCTGTACGACTGGGCTTTGATATTCACGGCCTCACTGCCGATCAGGCCGTTGATCTGGCTGAGAACCCCGGGCATGTCCTTGTGAATATTCAGCACACGGTAGCTGTCCCTGAGCTGGGCCATCTGTACTTGGGGTAAATTTGTACACCCGGCTGTACTTCCGGTATTCGCGTAATCAGCGAGGGCCACTGAAACTTCCGTTCCAATATTTCTCTGGGCTTCTTCCGTACTGCCGCCTATATGCGGGGTCAGGATGACATTCTCCAACCCTCTCAATTCCGACTCGAAAGGATCCGTTCGAGCCTTCGGCTCTTTGGGATAGACGTCCAGAGCTGCTCCTGAAAGGTGCTGGCTTACGAGGCTTCCTCGCAGGGCCTTGATATCGACTACCGAACCCCGGCTCAGATTGAGCAGATAGCTTCCCTTGCGCATCAATTTCAACTCTTCCCTGCCGATCATCCCCCGGGTCAGCTTCGTGTCCGGAACATGCAGGGTCACAAAATCCGAAACCTTCAATACCTCCTTGAGATTGGCCAATTGTCGCGCATTCCCGAGAGGCAGTTTTTTCACAATGTCATGAAAGACGACTTTCATTCCCATAGCTTCGGCTAGTACTCCGACCTGGGGCCCGATGTGACCGTAGCCGACAATGCCGATTGTTTTTCGCCGCACTTCCAAACATCCCCTGGCGGATTTTTCCCACTGACCGCTATGCAGCTGCATAGACCGATGCGCGGCCCGGCGCGCCAGCATCACAACCTCTGCTATGACCAGTTCCGCCACACTTCGCGTATTGCTGAAAGGAGCATTGAAAACGGCTATGCCCCTTTTTGCCGCCGCACCAAGGTCTACCTGGTCGGTTCCAATACAGAAGCAGCCGATCGCCAACAGTTGCGGAGCGGCATCCAGCACACGACGGCTGATTTTCGTCTTGGATCGAATGCCCAGAAGATGCACGTGGGGAATGATCTCCAGCAGCTCATCCTCGGAAAGGGAGCCCGTATGCGTTTCGATACCGGTCAAACCGTTTTTCTTAAAATTTTCCTCTGCGACGGGATGGATCCCCTCCAGCAGAAGAATCCGAAACCGCTTCTTGCCGGGTTTCCCCGTCCTTTTCTTTATGCCCTGGACTTTTTCCTTTTTCGCTTTATTTGAAGCTGTCTTCATCATAATTCCCTAATGCTTCACGCAAACCTGCTCTATCCGATTATGTTACAAAATCCTTTATACCGACAGATACCCTTCTTTGATATAAACCGGCATCTTTCTCAATGGTCTTTTCCATCCCACCATTCATCCATCATCTATCCCCACACCAAGAAGTGTTTTATAACGTTCGACGTTTGACCTTTGACTTTTGACTCTCACACATTCAACGAGTTGGTAATTCAATCTGCATACACCGGTTCATCGCTGGAGTCACTTCCCGGAAAAC
>JARRLM010000370.1:5335-8555 GCA_037386985.1 Acidobacteriota bacterium
ATCGATTCCTGAAGAGCCGGACACTTCTTTTTCGTCCATCGGGTAATACACCTGGAAACCGGCCCATGAATCGGGAGTAGCACCCGTGAGAATCTTTCTTAATTTTCCTGGATCGGGCAGATTGTTTTTCCCGAACGTATTCCGTTCTTCCCAGTTTCCCGCATCAATCGAAAAGCCTTCCCTTTTCACAAGGCGTTTGAGTTCCACATAGAGCGCGCTATCCGTCCTTAGCTGTTTCAGCAGCCGGTTCCAGTCCCAGTCCGGCTTCAGCTCGCACTGCTCGTAACCGGACGGGGCTTTCCGAAATCCGCGTTCGACCGAAAAACCGCACTTGAAAAGGCGGTCGACGGAATCCATTGTTATAAATAATTTGGAGCAGCCGAAACTGATGTTGGATGATACCGGTTTGGCCGACCGGTTGGCACGCACCAGAAATCCTATCCACTGCCAGTAGACACCGCGTCCGAAGCGTTCAGTAACAAAAGGCTCCCGGAATTCTTCCTCGATCGCAAGTTTAAGGATTCGGGTAATTCGCTGGTTGTCTTCAAGGTTCCCGACACGAATTCCCCTTTTAAAGTCGAGGTACTCCGGCTTAAAACCGATTGCGGTTCGCGGGATAGCCCGGCCTATTTTTACACTTCCACTCATAACCAGATCCTGGTCAAACGTCCAACGTCAAAGGTCGAATGTCGAACGTGAAATAAAGTGGTACTTTTATGATTTTGCTGACGCAATACAATTCTATCAACCGTTTATCCATCGAAGTATCGTCTATCCGGCATTCGTTTTTAACATTCGACGTTTGACGTTAAAGCGTACCGGATTAAATACGGAGTTCCCGGGGCGTGCGGCTGGGCCGGTCTGAAGCCATTGTGTACATATATTCATCTTCGCAGCGCCACCACCCCCAAAATGTCCCGGAAGTCTCCATGCAATGTCCGGTCCACATATTCCATGCGTTTTCCGGGTCCTTAAAATCAAAATTGATCCGGACGCTTCGTGTATCTCGTCGCAATCCTTCTCTGAGAACTTTGAGGCAGGATTCCTTGGCGCTCCATATCAGGTACCCCACAATAGGCCGTATGGCTTCGGGAGCCTGCCGCCAGGACAACATCTCCTCCGGTCTGAAGTAATCCTCAAAAAAATCCGGAGACTGAGACTCGATTTGCTCCAGATCACAGCCAACGGCGAAATCCGAGTGTGCCAGGACACAGAATCCCCGTCCATGGCTGTGGCTGATTGAAATAGAAACCGGAGCGGGCCTGTCGCTGATGTAGATATCCGGGCCGCCGTCTTCTGCCGCAATGACATCCATCTCCGGCATCGAGGGTGTGGAGGCAGATTTATAGATGCTGTAAGTCTGCTTCGCGGTCCAGCGCCCCAGTCTCCAATCGTTGCGCCGCTTCGGGACATGCAGCCGGGACAGCAACGCCTTCTCCTTCTCGCTCAGCCAATCCTCCCCATCAGGCACATCCCTCGAATTTTGGATAAGCCAGTATAGACAATCGTCCATTTTCAAAATGTCGAAAGTCGAACGTTCAAAGCGGTAGCAATGATTATCAATATGCTAATGCAATACCGTTCTATCCACCATTTATCCATGAAAGCCCCGGCTCACGAGGTGAATGTTTTTAACATTGGACCTTTGACGTTCGACCTTAGACGGTCTTTATGCTTTGAAAGCTTCTTTCAGTGGTGCCAGCAGATTCGGCAAAACGGGGTCCGGAAGTTCCATGATGCGGTATCCGAGAAGTGTCAAATAGACATTCCCCTTATCGTCGAGCAACCTGGCGTTATAGGTTCCATCCGCGTTGGATGAAATAACGGAAAAGAATGTCTCGCCCGCGCCCGTTTCCGGGAATGAAGCGATCTTGAGTTCGCGGAAAGCGTACGGCAATCCGAGTCTTTCCTGGAGGGCGAGGCTTGAGAGGCTGACTGTCTGGAAACAGAGTTCAATGGAACGCGGCGAAACAAGGGCGGGCAACTCGGCCGGCTCGTGATTTGCCGGCAGACTTTTTGCAAACATGCCGACGACCTCGTCCCCGGACTTCCAGGCGCTGTCGAGAACCTGGTAGGCAGGCCCGTGAAAGAACAGACTGTAGATATGGGAAGCTTCCACTTTCAAGCCGCCGTCCATTTCCGCCACAGGGCTTTCCTTGACCGATTCCGGTTTTTCCGAAACGAGCCGGATGCTCCCGGTAAAATGAGTCGTAACTTCCGGCTCCGTTTGTCCATGAAGCGTTCGGGAACCGATCAGGCTGCAATCCGCAACAATGTCTTCATCATCCATACGGAAATCCGTACGGACTACGACTGTCCTGGGTTGATTCCTGTAGAACTTGAACGGAGAAAAGAACTCAACATTTTCGACAGAACCCACGAAACGATCCGGGAAAAGCAGTCTGGCCGCTTCCGCCATA
This sequence comes from Acidobacteriota bacterium, assembly GCA_037386985.1. Taxonomy (GTDB): domain Bacteria; phylum Acidobacteriota; class UBA6911; order UBA6911; family UBA6911; genus UBA6911. Next base: position 7,756 of record JARRLM010000370.1, read on the forward strand.
GCTTCAACGCCCATGACACCGGGAAGAACCGGCGTTCCGTTGATCTGGTGATCGAACAGGAACGGCTGCTCCGTCGGATCCAGCGTGGTTTCAACCTTCAGGCCGCCATACAGGCCCATCCCCGTGACTTCGCCGGTCATGATACCGCGTTGTCTCAACAGTTCGGCCAGAGGACCTTCCCGGCCCGTATCCAAACCTCCCTGGGGCTCGAACTCCTCTACCAAAATCCCCAGGCTGCGACCGATTACGACTTCCCCGGAACAGCCGGTTGTCAATTCCCTGCGTATGATCGGAATACCTGCTTCCGGCGGCAGCATTTCTATCCCCGCCTGTTTCATAATTGTCGGAATAGAGCCGCGTGCAGCCATTCCTATACCGCTCCAGGCCGTCCAATCGATAGCAATTCCCTTCGTCTGCGATCCGTTATTTCGGAGATTTGAGACACACTTACAGAGCAGGTCGTTGGCGGCGCTGTAATCCGTCTGTCCCGTAGTGCCGAAACGACCGGCCACAGAACTGAAAACAACAGCCGCATTCAGCGGCATGGTTCCGATACTGGAAATCAGGTTAAACCAGCCGTCACTCTTAACATCGAAGACCAGATCAAATTCAGCCGGTTTTTTATCCGGCAGCCCGTGGCTGATTTCCAGGCCTGCGGCATGCAGAAGAACGTCGATCGGGCCGTACTGTTCTGCGATATCCTTGACAACCGCAGCCACTGCTCGGGTATCCGTCAGTTCCAGGCTGTGGTTATGCACCTATCATCCTGCTCCCGTTAGTGCCTGTATTGCTTCAAGGGC
>JARRLM010000371.1:0-3395 GCA_037386985.1 Acidobacteriota bacterium
ATTTTATTTTTCGAAAGGATATTTTCAGATATATCCATGACGGGGAGGAGCTTGTTATTGAACCCTTCCAAAGGCTTGTTCAGGAAAAGCAATTGATAGCCGATTGTCACCCTGGTTTCTTCCAGGCAATGGACACTCTCAAGGACAAACACAACCTCGAACTTCTCCATTCACAGGGAGAAGCTCCGTGGGAACTCTGGCAGCAGGGTCCATAAAACAATAAGCGGGTCCCACAGTTGACAAAGAAATTAATTTCAACAAAGCCTTTAGTTTCAGTTGGTATCCCGGTATTTAACGGGGAGAAAAATCTGGCGCGCGCGTTGGACTCTATTCTGAATCAGAACTATTCCAATCTGGAAATTATTATTTCAGACAATGCCTCGAATGACGGAACTCGCGGAATATGTGAAGAATATGTTCGTCGTGATTCAAGAATTCGCTATATCCGTCAGAACAAAAATATTGGAGCACCCCGCAACTGGAATGTAGTTGTTCATGAAGCATCCGGAGTGTATTTCAAGTGGGCTTCGGCAAATGACTATTGCGCTCCAACCATGATTGAAAAATGCGTAGAAGTTCTGAACGGTGATCCCGGGACCGTGCTCTGTTATGGGCGGACACAGCTTGTTGACAAAAATGAAAAGCCTATAGAAGTTTATGATGGAGACAGCAGTTTTGCGCAGGATCGGCCAAGCGAGCGCTTTGCGAATATATTCCATCAAATCCGTCTGTCTAACATGCAATGTGGAGTGTTTCGTCTTGAAGCCTTAAGGCATACAAGACTTGATCGGCCTTATCCCGCCGGAGATATAGCTTTGATGGCTGAATTGGCCCTGTATGGCCGATTCCGTCTGTTGCCTGATATTTTGCTGTATCGCCGTCAGGGCAGGGATACTTTTACCTCGCTGCTTACTCCGGCGGAAATACATCAGGTGTATAATCCGCAGAGAAAAAAGCCCATGAAACTGATTCGAACAAGAAGGCATATGGATAATTTGGCAAGTATACTGCGTGCATCAATCCCTGTAATTGAAAAGCTCCGTTCATTCGCATTTGTATTGCGTCTGGCAATATGGGATCGGAAAGAGATATGTCTGGAGTTCTTGTCGCTGCTTCGTACCCAGCCGGAGCGTCCATGAACCGGAAAGGAAAACTCAAATCGGTTTGTACGGGATGTAAGGAAGTGCAAATCCAGGAGACACCGCAATTCAAAAAGTTATTATTTCCACTTTGCACTCCAGCCGGCCGGATATCGGGTTTAATCGGATGAAACCCTGACCCTGTGGATGCAGCCTGTACTTTCGGCATTGCATTCTTCGAAGTTTCCGGCAACGGAACTATTGTCTGTCCAAATGGTCAAAGACCGGAACGGGATAAATTTAAGAAACAATGAGCATAAATCGTGAAATAGCCAAAAGCGGAACATGGACGGTCACAATGCGGTTGGCGAACCGCGGTATTGGGTTTTTCAGCACAATGATTCTCGCCCGTTTGCTTGTTCCCGCCGACTTCGGACTGGTGGGGACCGCAATGATTTTTGTCTCCCTTGTGGAATTGGTCAACGCCTACAGTCTTCATATCTACCTCGTACAAAAAAAGGATTTGGCTGATGAAGATCTGAATACCGCGTGGACTTTTCAGGCTATGATTTGTACTTTTCAGGCCGGTCTGCTTATGGCATTGGGAGTCCCTATAAGCCGATTTTTCGATAGTTCGAATTTGCTTCCAATAATATTTGCATTGGCAGGATCTGTGCTGATCGCTGGTTTTAAAAATATTGGAGTTATGTATTTTCAGCGCGATATGCGCTTTCAGATCGAATTTATCCTGGTGAACGGCTCAAAATTATTTTCCTTTCTTGTAACAGTCGGTTTGGCCTTTCTTCTGAAAAATTATTGGGCGTTGGTGGTGGGAATAGTCGCTAATCGGGGGGCTGAACTGATTCTTAGTTATATACTGCATCCGTATAGACCCAAATTTCATTTGTCTGCTTTCAGGAAGTTGATAGGTTTTTCTAAATGGATTTATTTCGACAACCTTCTGATCTTTTTAGGACAACGTGGCCCTGAATCGATCATAAGTAAGGCCGCAGGCCAAGAGATATTCGGCCTGTTTTCGGTAAGCTATGACATAGCTATGCTGCCGACCTCGGAAATGATTGCACCCATTAATCGCGCGGTATTCCCCGGTTATGTGAAAATGAATAAGGTTGATTCTGTCGAATTACAGAAGGGATACCTGAACGTTCTCAATGTGATTGCCTTGATAGCAATTCCGGCGGCAGTGGGTATTGCGGTTACGGCGGATGTATTAATCCCGTTGTTATTGGGTGTAAAATGGTTGCCGGCAGTCCCGATGATACAGGTTTTGGCCATCGCCGGAGGCTTTGCATCACTGAGTTCCAATGCGGGAGCCGTATTCCTGAGCAAAGGAAGACCGTGGGTTCTAACCTGGATTTCGGCTCTGCGTGTCGGTATTTTACTACCTGTGGTTTGGATTTTTCTTGTAGAGATGGGGCCGGTGGGAGCTGCAATGGCGTATTTATTGACTTCCGCGGTTATGTGCATCGTTTGGTTTTTAATAATTATTCGTGTTTTAAACCTGAACCTTCGAACGATAGCATACCAGCTTTATCGTCCTCTTATTGCAGTGACAGCCATGTACTTTGCAGTACGGTTTGTTGTGTTTTTATTAATGCCCGTCGACGGCACGCTGCAGAATATATTGGTAGCGGCGGTTATGATTCTAACGGGATTTGTTGCCTTTGTTGTTGTCGACGGCTTTCTGTGGCTTTTTGCCGGGCGTCCCGTCGCAGCGGAAAAACGCATAATCGATCTAATCCAGGGAATTTTGACAAACTTCATGGCAAAGAGGAAGACTATCGTTACAAAAACTTAGGGATCACCAGTCATGTGGTCCATAGAATAAAAATGAGGATTTGCTAAAACGTATGTTGCACCTTTTATTCAAACGGCCCGCCGGCGGCAGGATGAAAGTGCTCTGCCTGGGAGCCCATTGCGACGATATCGAAATCGGATGCGGCGGGACCGTCCTGCGATTGGTTGAAGAGAATCCGGGACTTGAGATTCTATGGAAAGTCTTCAGTTCCAACAAAGTCCGAAAAAAGGAAGCTGAAAAAAGCGCCGCTCTATTTGCCGGGAACAAGACAAAATTAAAGTGCATGGTCGGGAATTATCGTGATGGTTTTTTCCCCTATCTGGGCATGCAAATCAAGGAAGATTTTGAAGCATTAAAAGCGCAATTTTCTCCCGATCTCATAATGACGCACCATACGGACGATCTGCACCAGGATCACAGGTTGATATCGGAATTGACATGGAACACTTTCAGAGATCATTTAATATTGGAATATGAAGTTCCAAAATATGATGGGG
>JARRLM010000372.1:0-7399 GCA_037386985.1 Acidobacteriota bacterium
TCGACAAGCTTTATCACGACAGCAGCCTGAACATACCGGAACTGAGTGAAAGGCTGCTGAAAATGGAAATGGAAGGGTGGATCCGCCGTCTTCCGGGAAATATGTATATCCGCACGGGGAGACTTTCGGATGGATAATATGGATTCGTGTAATTTTCAATACAGGACGTTTTTTTCTTGGAATTTTCTCCAAGACTGATATATTCCGCGGTTCTATGACCAAGTCACTTGTCGTTGTTGAATCTCCTGCCAAGGCTAAAACCATCAGTAAATACCTTGGCAACAATTTTATCGTTAAGGCATCCGTAGGCCATATTAAAGATTTGCCCAAAAGCAAATTAGGTGTGGATGTTGAGGAAGACTTCAAACCCGACTATGCGATAATTCCCGGGAAAGCTAAGGTAGTCAAAGAATTACGCTCAGCGGCCAAAGGTATTAAAGATATTTACCTCGCTGCGGACCCCGACCGTGAGGGTGAAGCCATATGTCAGCATCTGTTTGAAGAGCTCTCCGGAAAAAGCCGCAACATTTACCGCGTTCTTTTCCATGAAATAACGAAGAATGCCATACATGAAGCCTTTAAAAATCCCGGACGCATCAATCAAAACAAGGTGGACGCCCAGCTGACTCGACGGGTTCTGGACCGTCTTGTCGGGTATAAAATCAGTCCGTTGCTTTGGGATAAAGTCAGGAGAGGACTCTCGGCCGGAAGAGTTCAGACTGTTGCCCTTCGGATGATTGTAGAAAGGGAGCAGGAAATCCGCGCGTTCACATCCGAAGAATACTGGACCCTGTCTGCAAAGTTGGCGGCAAAATTGCCTCCGGAGTTTATGGCCAAAGCCCGCCAGATTAACGGCAAGAAGTGGGATATCTCAGACGCTGACACCACGAATGCAATTGTTGAAAATCTGAAGCAAACTCCTTTTGTTGTGCAGAAAGTGCATCGCCGGGAAAAAAAGAAATATCCGGTCCCTCCCTTCATCACCAGCAAGCTTCAGCAGGATGCCGCCCGCAGGCTGAATTTTTCTGTAAAGAGAACCATGATTCTGGCTCAAAGGCTCTATGAAGGAATAGAAATCGGCCAGGAAGGGTCGATCGGACTGATTACGTATATGCGTACGGATTCCAGCCGCGTGTCCGAAAGTGCCCTGAAGGAAGTGCGAGACTTGATTGGCCGTGAATATGGTAAAGACTATCTTCCCAATCACCCCATCTACTACAAAGCCAAAAACACGGCTCAAGAAGCGCATGAAGCGATTCGGCCGACCTCCGTAGAACGCACACCTGACAGCCTGAAGAACGACTTGGAACCCGACCTCTGGAGACTGTACAGCTTGATCTGGAACCGCTTCGTCGCTTCACAGATGCAACCCGCTATTTTCGACCAGACAGATGTAGCCATAACAGCCGGGAATGTCGAGTTCAAGGCGATCGGATCTATCGAGAAATTCAAAGGATTTCTGGCTGTATACAAGGAATCCAAACCGGACGAAAGGAGCGAGAATAAAAACGGGGTCGAACAAACCGTACTGCCGGAGTTGAAAGAGGGGGAACGTCTTAAATTGTTGGAACTGGTGCCGGCACAGCATTTCACACAGCCGCCTCCCCGTTACAATGAGGCCAGCTTGGTCAAGGCGCTTGAGGCCAAAGGAATTGGGCGACCGAGCACTCGTATGGAGGTCAGTCTCGACAGGATCGAATCTGGACGAGAGCTTTGGAAAAACGCGATGCGTGACTTTTATGATCGTTTCTCCAAAAAATTGATCGTAGCCAAGACCAAAATGCGGAACGTTAAAACCGAATCGATTGAAACTGACGAAGTCTGTGACAAGTGCGGCAATAAAATGGTGATCAAGTGGGGGAAATTCGGAAGATTTATGGCCTGTTCCACATACCCGGAATGTCGCAACACCAGGGAAATTGTAAAAGGCGGCACTACGGAAGAACAGGAGACTTCCCAAATTGAAGATATCGAGTGTGAAAAATGTGGAAGGCCCATGATTCGGAAGCGCGGGCGTTTCGGGGAGTTCCTGGCCTGCTCCGGGTATCCGGAATGCCGCAACACAAAGAAAATCGTCAAATCCTCACAAGAATCCGAAGTGAAACCGGACATTCCCCTGGACGAAGAATGCCCGAACTGCGGCAAAAAACTTGCCGTCAAACACGGCCGTTTCGGCGAATTTACCGCATGCAGCAATTATCCTGACTGTAAATACATAAAATTGAAATCAACCGGCGTTCCCTGCCCCGAAGAAAACTGCAATGGGGAAATCGTCGAAAGAAAATCGCGCAGGGGAAAAGTGTTTTACGGCTGTTCCAATTACCCGGATTGCGACTTTGTTCTTTGGAATAAACCGCTACCCGAATCATGTCCTCTGTGTGACGCCAGATATACGGTTGTCAAAACAACAAAACGGTCAGGTACGGTACGGTACTGCAATAAAGAGGACTGCGATTTCAAAGAATCGCTGGAATCATAAAAGCAGTTTCAAGTATGGAGTTCCAATTACGGATTGATTGCCAGCCGTTATTCCTCGCTCGAATCTTAGCGACGCTTCTGTATCTCGGGCAGCATTTCCAAAACCAGGCGACCGACCTTTTCCATGCTCTGCGGGCTTATTTTATCCAGCGTGTCCTGCTCTGTATGCCAATAGGCATTATTCGGACCATAGCTGAGATCGATAATATCGACACAGGGTATGCCAACATCCAGAAAAGGGATATGATCGTCCTGTATGGAAGTTTTATAAAGGGACAGAATGGATTCGAAGCCTATTTTGCCTGCCGCCTCCCAGACCAGATCCATCAGCCAGGGCGTGGAATTTGTTTCATAATGTATATGAAGGTCTTTATCTCCGATCATATCAATCAGGATAAGGGCCTTGATCTTCTCAACCACGCCTTCCTGCTTCCATCTCTTCGCCAGATGCCGGCTTCCGTAGGTGCTGTCAAATGTGCTCCATTCTACAAACGCTTCTTCACCATCTGTAAACAGAAACCAGTAGTCGAGCGGATCCTCTTTCGTGGCCAGTACTCTTGCCAACTCCAGTAGGAGACCTGCACTGCTGCCGGGATCATTTGCTCCGACAAATTTTTTCCCTTCCATCAGTTTGGTTTCGTAGTGGCTTGCCAATACTATGACTCCATTGTTGCTGCTTCCCTTTCGGGCAATCAGGTTGTGCATCTGGGTGGATCCGTATGGTGTCTCAGTCGTAAATTCGTCATCTTCAACCTCGTACCCGAAACTGCGCAGTTCGCCCTCTATAAACTCACGGCATTTCTGCAGTTGCTCGGACCCGGAAGGGCGCGGACCGAAAGACACCTGCGTGCGAACATACTCCATCGCATTTTCGCCACTGAGTTCCGGAATCAGTGAGGATGCTTCCGGATTATTCTGACAGGAACAGAAAATAAGGATGAGTACATAAATGAAACCCGACTTATAACGCATTCACTCACCTCCGAATTTCTCATTTTGTCTTTTGTATAACACTTTCTTTGCCTGCAGGAATATTACATAGTACTATCATAAACGCATTGTCGCAGTATTGCTGTATTCAAAATATTTATGAAACATACGGAAATAGCTGCCATCGAAACTTTACGGGTAATACCTTTAAACCAGAAAAAATATTGTTTAAAGGCATTACACTGGAAAGCCCATACACGAGGCATTGGGAATGAAAATCAGCAGCCGCACTCGAAAGAGGACATTTGACGCATGAAAAAAAGAACTCTACGTCGCTTCTGCCACATTGCTTTATCAACCGTTTTTGTCTTTTCATTGATAATTTTTCCCGATCCCAATCTTATGGCGCAGTTGCTGACATTGCCGGTGAATGTGTCTTATCTCTCCCGGAGAGCGGATATTATCGTTCAGGGCCGTGTCGTTGATGTCCGGTATGAAAATCTTCCCGGATACGCCAATATTCCAACAGTAGAAGTATCCTTGGAAGTCGAAAACATGCTGCGCGGACCGGAAGGACACACATACACATTCCGTGAGGTCCTTATCGGATTAAAGGCTCGCGAGGGGAAAAATACATATCATGTAGGAGAGAGAATACTGGTTTTTCTGCCTTCACCATCCCGATACGGTCTGAGCAGCCCTATCGGAATTGAACAGGGACGTTTTCATATTGCCCGAAGTCCTGAGGGGGAAGAAATTGTCGTAAACGAAATAGACAATGCCGGGCTTTTCAAAAACATGGACACCGCTTCGTATATGTCCGCAATGCAGTTATCCCAAAACCGTATGAAGAATATGCAAACAGCAGGACGCGGACCTGTGCGGCTGGATGGTTTTGTCGCGCTGGTTAAATCCCTGATGACACTTCCGAGGATACAATGACCTACAGAACCATTAAAATTTTCCTGGGACTGCTGCCGGTTTTCATAATCATGAATGCGCTCCCGCTTATAGCCGGCGGACCTTTTTATGTAACCGGACCTTTTGCCACACAGCCGGGGCAGCCGTATCGGTGGGAGAGCAACATCATTTCCTATCATACCGATCGGGGAGGCCTGGGCAACCAAACAAATGCTGAGGCAAACCAACTACTCACGGAAGCGTTTCAGATCTGGCAGGACGTGGATACAGCCGATATCAGCTTTCAGCAAGCAGGAGAACTGGACGTCGATATTACGGCATCCAATATAACAACATTTGAAAATGAAATTCTAGATTGCTCTGATATGAGCCAGCCCCAGAGTTCAATCCTTTACGATCTGGACGGCAGCATCCTTACAGCGCTCGGATATGACAATAACAGCATAGTAGGTTTTGCGGCCATCATCTGTTCGGACGATGTATCCGGTTTCTATACGCGAGGATATTCACTGCTTAATGGGCGGTTGATAGACGGGCAGCCGAACACACCCGGGCATACATCGCTCTCCCTGGAAGAGTTCCGGTCGGCCTTTGTTCATGAGTTCGGCCATCTGATCGGTCGACCGCTCGTCGGTTTCAATGCTCTATCCCTCTTCGAGGTTCGGCACAAGCACCGGAAGAATTCAGGGACACGTCGTATTTTCCGACGGCCGGACTCCCGCACAGGGATACAATGTCATTGCGCGCAGAGTGAGTGACCCTTATACCACTGCCGTCTCATCTGTATCAGGTTATCTTTTTACCGCCGCCGACGGCAACGAGTTGGTCCCCAATTTCCAGGACACCTACGTTTACTTCGGATCACGGGATCCCGGCCTGATCGGCTATTACGATATTGCAGGCCTGCCGCCCGGAGAATATATGGTGGAGGTGGAGGCGATCAATAATTCGGGCTCCTACCCGTTTATTTTCGATTCCGGAGTCGGTCCTCTAGGCAATTACCTCGGATTCCAGTACAAGATGCCGGGCGCCTGTGACGTCCAGTATCTGCACTTCCCTCCATCTCAGGACGATATTTGCACAACGCAGTCGACACTGGATGTTGAAGCGGGAGAGGTTGTGACGGATAATACCGACGTTATTTTCATCGGCACCCCTCCGCGCTACGATGCCTGGGAGGATGGACCTTAAGACAGTCATAGAATTTCCAATAGCTTGCTTCAGCATAATTCTGAGACAGGATATCCGCATATGAATACATTGAACAAATTATGGCCATACACCATACATTCGGTATTGTTGCGTCAATTTTCAACGGGTGCGTTCCTAGCCTGTCTCACCCTTTTTCTAACCGGCTGCAACGGGGATTCCTCCTCCGTGGTACCGGGTTCGACAACACCTGAAATTAGCTCTATTGCCCCCACAAGTATATTGGCCGGAAGCGGCAGTTTTACCCTCACGGTCAATGGTTCGAACTTCAACAGCGGCTCTACGGTACGCTGGAGCGGATCTTCGAGAACAACTCAATATGTCAATAGTACTCAACTAAGAGCAACCATGACTGCTGCGGATGTTTCTACCGGTGGCATCGGAGAAATTACCGTAAGGAATACATCCCCTTCCATTGCAACATCCAACGGAGTTGATTTCAGCGTCAATAATCCAGAACCTATCATAACTTCGATTAATCCATCGAGTGTTAAAGCAGAAAGTGGAAGTTTTACTTTAATAATTTATGGCAGGAATTTTGTTGACGGTTCTTCGGTGGAGTGGGGGGAATTCACCGAACAGACGGATTATATCAATTCCACTCAGCTTGCCGTTGAACTCACTGCCGGAAATGAAATAGCGAACAGGACAGTCAGTGTTCATAATCCTGCTCCGGGAGGGGGAACATCCAACATCGTGTCTCTGAACGTTACCGCGCCGGGATTGGAGGTGCTGACAAAGAGCCTGCCGGATGCAAACAACGCCAAGGCTTACTCCTATGTTCTGAAAGCCGCTGGAGGGATCACTCCCTACGATTGGAACATACAATCCGGATCCCTGCCGGTGGGCCTGAATCTCGATTCCGGCGGTGAGATCTCGGGTACCCCACCGGTGGTCGCGGCGGATACAGATTTTCCTTTTACAGTAGAAATAAGCGATGCCGGCAATCCGCAATCCTCTGCGTTACAGGATCTGAGCATTCGGGTGCGAATGGCCAGCCCGGGACGGAATGACATATGCGGGCCCGGTACCGCTACACCTGTCTCCAACGGTGTTATCCGGGCGTCTTTAAGCCCCTATGGCGATCGGGACGTCTATTCCTTCCAGGGAACATTGGGCAATTCTGTCAGCGTAGAGATCTTTGCTCAGAGAATTCCCCTTTACGGAGACCCGACCAGCCAGGATATCTATCTGGATTCCTTCCTGGAAATCCTGGACGACGGCTGCGATACGATTCGATATAACGACGATATTGATTTTGGCATTGTCTACGACTCAAAAATCTCGGATTTCGCGCTTCCCTACACAGGAACCTACTACATCCGCGTCAGTGACCTGCGCAGCGAAGGCCGACCCGATTTCCAGTACGAACTCCACGTTTCCGGAACCGATTAATCAGATTTTCCCTTCTTTTTTCTGAGTCTGCCTTTTCCCGGCAGGCAAACCCTGGGATATTCATTCCTTTCTGATATTGGATCATCAATGAATTGCGGCCGAATGCGCGCTATGGTAGTATCTCTTTCTTTTTAATTAAATCCCTGCTTTTTCCTCCTGAAAGGAGCTCTTTTATGAAGGTTTTCGAGAGTGAATCCATAAGAAACATATGCCTCGTAGGTCACGGAGCTGCCGGGAAAACCTCACTTACATCCGCAATATTGTACACTGCCGGGGCCGTCAACCGATTGGCAAGGGTGGAAGACGGAAACACTGTTACCGACTGGGAAGATGAAGAGATAGAGCGAAAAATCAGCATCAGTTGTTCCCTGGCGCATTGTGAATGGGATAAGAAAAAAATCAACATTCTGGACACTCCAGGGTATCGTCCTTTCCTGGCTGAAACACAGCTCGCGCTTCGCGCAAC
>JARRLM010000373.1:0-3369 GCA_037386985.1 Acidobacteriota bacterium
GCCTTGCATCTACATCTGTTTACGTCGCTTCGCTTACCAAGCCGCCTCGCTACGAACCCTTGTGAGAATTGCGGGCTAACGTCCTGAAGGAACTCATTTCCGGTTGGACCATGTGGCTTGAGGATTCATACTCCAGGTTCATAGATAACTACAGTCTTGGCAACCATGTCAAACGCTCTCTGCTTCTTCGCATTGAAGGGGATAAACAACGCATCAATGGTGAGGATCTTGATATACATGGAGATGCGCCGCAAAAAGGCTTCCTTCATGCCTATGGCAACCCCTCCATCCCGAACGACTCGGAGTCTGAATAGTCTTTTCCCAAGGGTCCGGCCATACAGCCCTTCAAGCAGAGGGAAATACAGGATTACAAAAGCCCCTATGAATATGGCAAAACTAATTGCCAATATAAGGGCCAACAGCCCGGTAACAGAATGACCAACAATGCCTTGATGCGATCCAGTTGGGATGGAAGATTGTGCGGCTATCAGTCCAAGGAAAAGGAGAACAGGCAGAGAAATGATAATCAAATCAACAATATAGGCTGCAACCCGAATCCAAAATCCTGCATACTTGAGTTGGATGTTTGCCATGAATTCGGTTGCGATATCGTCAGAGTTTCCCAGTTTGCGAATAACGTCCGCTTCGGATTCACCCGATTCCGCTCCATCGCTGAAGTGAGCCAGCAGGTCCCCGATCAAGCGATCTTTTAGTTCACGCGGGGCGATGATCTTGTGCTCCACTTTGGCAATAAACTGTTCCTTCAGGCTCATTTTACAACCTCCTCTTCCTTCAGCAGGCTTTGCATGATCGCTGAAAATTTCTTCCATTCTTCAAGCAAATCCTGCAGGTAAGCTTTTCCTCTTTTTGTGAGTCGGTAATACTTTCGGGGTACCCCGCGCTTCGGATTGTCCCGATACGATTCTATGGATCCCCTGTCCTCCAGTCGGTAGAGAACGGGGTAGAGGGTGCCCTCGGCGACCTCAAACAGACCTCCAGCCCGCTCTTCGATGATGGATACAAGCTGATATCCGTACATCTCCTGATTTTCCAGTAGTTTAAGAATAATCAGCTCAATGCTTCCTCTCCTGAGTTCCCTGTTTAGATTATTCATAGCCTTTTTTCAACCATATATTATGTGTAACAAAGTATATATAACGACAAAATACTTGGCTTGTCAAGCCCTTTCCATAACATTTTTGATGAATTCCTGAATCTATGTTGGTTTCAGAATCCTGAGGGAGCGGAAGTAAGTTCATTATACTAAGTAAGAAGCTTCATTTTTCACTTCTGACCTACGATATATCCCGTATAATAGGTCTATTCATAAAATGGATTGATCAAACAGTGAGGAAAGCAGAATTTTACGAGAAGGTATCTGTCAATGATTGGAAAAACCCTCTTACCTGATGATATGTGATCAATACTACATTCACTCCAATCAGCTGGACACAGAGTATCTCTTAAATTTAATTGCAAATGCGCTTTGGCTTGGTATCTGCGCAATGTACGCGCCTTCGTGCCAATGATAGTAAATCCACAGCGCCTTATTTCAGGTACATGTAATGAGTTATAAATCAGAAAAAAAGAAAAGAATCATTGGATCAAGCGACATGGTAGTGGCGGGGATCTTACTGGGTTTTGTCTTCTGGATCCTTGAAACAACCATACATGTTTATGCATTTCATCAAGGCTCTTTTCTCAATGAAATACTTCCTACTGATCCGAATGAGTTGTGGATGCGTTCCTTGGTCGTCTTCCTGATGATACTCTTCGGAATATTTGCCCAGCAGGTTGTGAACAAACGCAGACGGGCTGAAGAGGCGCTGAAGGTTTCGGAGAAGGAGTTATGCTTCCTCTCCAAACAGCTTCTGACCGTCCAAGAAGACGAAAGGGCTAGGGTGTCCAGGGATCTTCGCGATAATATCAACCAGCACTTGTGCGCAATCAAATTTATGATAGAAAAGATCTTAAATGCAGAGAAATCAGGTTCAGCCCGTTCGCTTGATCATTCGTTCGAAAAGATCGTCTCAATGATTCAAGAAGTCATTGAACGCCTCGAGAAGATCTCTATAAACCTCCGACCTGGAACACTGGACGATCTGGGTATCCTATTTACTATTCAGTCACTTTTAGAGGAATTCCAGGAACTGCATCCAGACATCCGCATCATTGAGAATATAAGGATTAATGAAGAGGACGTTCCTCAATCGCTTAAAATAACAATTTATAGAATCCTACAGGATGCTTTGAAAATAGCGGCCTTACACAGTAAAACAGGCCAAGTTACGGTCAGCCTTGATAAAGCCGGAGATCGTGTAATTATGGCTTTAGATGATAAGGGCACGGAATTTGACCGGATTGATACTCTTTACATGGAAGACTCCGAAAAGGAAATGGGATTCGCCAGCATGAAGAAACGAACAGAACTATCAGAAGGGATGTTCTCAATTGAGACCAAAGAAGGGTGGGGTACTTGTGTCCGGGCATCTTGGCAGATGCAGATAGGTCGCCAGCAAGATTTAGAATTCAGGACTCAAGAATAAGCGCCATCGCACACTTCCCTTAGATAAGTACCGCAGAATTCGATTCCCGGAAATCTCGTCCGGCCCTCACATGGCGAATTATTTCAATATTGAAGCCGGGCAATCTAAAACCCGTACGTTGTATAAACCATTATCTTGTCCGTATCCTCCGAAAAAAGATCCGCCCTGTAAAATGCCGTCTTGAAGGCAAAGACCTGTTCCCAGGGACTTCTGTACGAAAGAAGCAGGTCCACTTCCCTGCCGTAGTCGAGGCTTCCCGTCTCGGAACGGAACCGGTGAAACACGACATTCAGCCCGAACCGCTTCGGGTTGCTGCCCAAAGAAAAATAGGTGTCTTTGAGACCGTTCACCGGCGTGGTCAGAAATTTATCCGCCCAGCCGTTCCATATATGGAGCGTCGCCAGGGGAGTGTTGAACTGCCCCGTATCCGGGCTCCCCCCCAAAACCTCATGGCCGGCTTTGAAAATGAAATAGTTCCCCTTTGAAGCGCCCCCTTCCAGCCTGTAGTAATTTTCTTCAACGTCATTGGGGTTGTCGCCCCCTTCTACCTGCCTTGCGTATTCAAGATCGTAGAGGGCATTCCACCCCTTGTAAACGTTCCGCTCTCCTGAGAGCCGGAAGCCGAACGAATGGGTATTCAGGACAAAATCATCCTCGTTCTTATAGTCCAGCAGATAGGCGTAGGCCGTGAGTTTTACGGCCTTGTCAATCTGGACCGACGCATTGAACAGATTGCTGTTCATCGGTTTGGAATCGCCGAAAATGCGGCGGACGGTGAAGAGGTGCGCATAGAATAAAGTGGTTTTCGGAATCGATGTATTGG
>JARRLM010000374.1:0-6472 GCA_037386985.1 Acidobacteriota bacterium
CTTAAGAATCTCGCGGTATGGATCGGTGGTTCTGATGTAGATGCCGGGGAACAGATGCTGACCGAAGCTATCCGGGCATTTTTCGGGCCTTTCAAAGTATCACTCATGCTCGATTCCAACGGCTGTAATACCACTGCATCCACAGCTGTTGCCAAGCTGGCCCGGCAGACGGATCTGCAGGGGAGAAATGCCCTCGTGGTAGGACCCGGCCCGGTGGGATTACGTGCCGCCGTTCTGCTCGCGGGAGAAGGGTGTCGTGTACGACTCTCATCTATTCCACCCGTGTTGTTGGGAGATCGTTTTAATGAAGATCTTGCGCAGCGAACCCTGGAAAGCGCACGTGCTGCGGCGAAAGCATTTTCTGAAAGCGCTTCAGCTGCTTCCGGAGGAACGGTGCAGGTGAAGGACATCGGCGATTCCAACAGGCTTGATGGGTTATTGAATGAAGCTGAAATCCTGGTTGCTGCCGGTCCGGCAGGATCGCGTCTGATTTCATCCGACTCCTGGTCGACAAAACCCGGCCTGGAGTGGATGGTCGATTTTAACCTGGTGGAACCGCCGGGTATTGAAGGCATCAAACCCGATGATGACTTTGCCGAGTATGACGGCAAAAAGGTGCTGGGAGCGCTCGCCATCGGCAATCCCAAGATGAAAGTGCACAAGGCCTGTATCGCCGGTCTGTTCGAGAGCAACGATCTTGTTCTGGACACTGAAGGCGTTTATGCCGTGGCCAAAAAAATGATCTGAACTGCAACCTCTGCAGAAAAAACGATGAAGATTCTCATCACCGGCATCAGTGTGCGTGCAATGACGGAATCCGCAGTCCATAGCGGGTATCCGGTAATTGCCCTGGATGCATTCGGTGATCGGGATTTAACAGAGCTGACGGAATCGTATTCTCTGCATCGTGATTTCCGGGTTGCATATAGTTCGGAAGCTCTCTTTAAAGCCAGCCAAAAGTTATCGTTCGACGCGGTTGCTTATAATTCCAATCTGGAAAATTATCCTGAAATTCTTGAATGCTTCAGTGACAACCACGCTATCCTGGGTAATTCCCCGAAGGTTGTCGCCTCAGTACGAAACTGGCCCGGCTTGTTGGGAAATCTCAAGAGCGCCGGCTTCCCGGCACCGGAGACAATTTTTTCCGGTAAAACAGGACCTGTGGATTCCGAACGCCGCTGGCTGCAGAAACCGGTTTTAAGCGGTGGCGGACACGGTATCTGTTTTTATAACCCTCAATCGCAATCCCGGTCTGGAAATCATTGCGGGTTTTGTGCCCCTGGATTTATGCTCCAGGAATACATTCCCGGAAAACCATGTTCCGCATCTATTGTAGCAAATGGGAAAGATTGCACTCTTCTCGGGATTTCTGAACAACTGGTCGGCATAAAAAATTTCGGATCGCAGGGTTTCCATTATTGCGGCAACCTTCTGCCCATTCCGGAAACGCGGGCTGCCGATACCGGCAGGTTAATCCTGAACAGAGTTCGCAGGCTGGCGGAATTTCTTACAAGGGACTATGGGTTGGTCGGCCTGAATGGAATCGATTTCATACTCAATGGGGATCAAATATACTTCACTGAGGTCAATCCTCGATACACCGCTTCCATGGAAATAATCGAAATTGCTTATGAACTCCCTATGTTTCATCTCCATGTGCAGTCTATACTGGATGGCAAGCTTCCCGAAGAATTCAATCTGGAAGCGGAACTGAAACTCGGGAAGACCTTTGGTAAAGGCTATATATTTGCCGAGAGGGATGTGATCCTGCCTGATACGGGGGAATGGTCCGTCCGGGGTATCCATGATATCCCGCTATCCGGTGAAAAGATACGCAAAGGCGGCCCTGTCTGCACAATTCTTGCCGGCCGATCGACCGTTGAGGAGACTCTTTCGGAGATGTTTCGCCAGGCTCGGAAGCTTAAAGAAGAACTGTATGGATAAGTTGAGTTTAATACTGATTTCAGGACGTTCTACAAAACAGGGTGTGGGGATTTCCGCCGGGAAGGATCAGCCTGAATATCTGGAAGCGACCCAAGTCATAGAGTTGAATCCACTGGATATGGAACGCTCCGGACTGAAGGACGGGGTTCTTGTGAGGGTACAGTCCAGGTATGGAAGGATAGATGCTACCTGTCGCCGCTCCGATATCCCGGAAGGGTTGGCGTTTATGGCCTTCGGATCGGCGTGCAACCAACTGGTCGGCGGGGAAACTTACGCCTCCGGCATGCCTGATTCCAAACACTTTAATGTAATGATTGAACCGATTCCCGTTAAGATATGATGTTCCCGGTTGTGAAAACGGGAAACGGGAAACGGGAAACGGGAAACGGTTTTATGCAGATAGATCATGCGGTATGCGCGTTCTGTGGCTGTGATTGCGATGATATCAGCGTTACGGTTGAAGGCGACCGTATCACGAAGGTCAGAAATGCGTGTGTACTGGGCAAAGCATGGTTTTTAAGTCATGCGGAACCGCCGGATCTCCCGGTTGCCAGGATCGATGGGAAACCAGTAAGCCTGGAGCAGGGCATTGAAGAATCCGCCCGCTGCCTTTCCGAATCCAGGTATCCGTTTGTCTATGGTTTGAGCAGCACTTCATGCGAATCACAGCGAAAATCTGTCGCTCTGGCTGAAGTTCTTGGCGGGTGCATCGACTGCTGCACATCCGTCTGCCATGGTCCCTCCGGAATGGCGCTACAGGGTGTTGGGGAACCGACATGCACGCTGGGCGAAGTAAAAAACCGGGCAGATCTTGTTGTTTACTGGGGATCCAACCCGGCAGAATCCCACCCGCGCCATATGGCGCGCTATGCAGTGACGCCTGAGGGGAGGTTTGTACCGGAAGGGCGTAAAGGGCGTACGGTAATACTGGTTGACGTGCGGAGAACGAAGAGCTCGATTGCGGCCGATATTTTTCTGCAGATTAAGCCGGGTAAGGATTTTGAACTGCTGTGGGCGCTGCAGGCCCTGGTCAACGGCCGGAAATTGGATAAGGCTTCGGCGGAAGCGATGGGACTGGCCCATGAACGGCTGACAGAGCTGGCCGAACGTATGATGCGCTGCAGGTTCGGAGTACTGTTTCTCGGGCAGGGATTGACTCAAACCCGCGGCAAGCATTTCAATACTTCGGCCGCATTCCTTTTGGTTCGCGCTCTCCTGGCAGACCGGGTACCCTTTCGGCGTCAATTTCAGCCTGGGATATCCACGTTTCAATCCCGGTGAATATACCGTTGTGGACGCATTCAGCCGGGGTGAAGTGGATGCAGCCCTGATCGTTGCCGCCGATCCGGTCGCAAGCCTGCCTGCAAAAGCCGTGAAAGGGTTGGTTTCAATTCCCTTCGTCGCACTGGATACGCACGAGAGTGAAACAACCCGCAACGCCCACGTGGCCTTTACGACGGCAACGGCCGGTATCCACGTGGAAGGAACTGTATATCGCATGGACAACATTCCTATTCATTTACGCAAAGTGCTGTCCTCTGAATATCCTTCGGATGATGCCGTGATCGGCCGATTGCTTGACCGGGTGAAGGAGTTGAAGTCATGCTGAGAATCACGAACGGAGAAGTCTACGATCCGGCCAACGGTATCAACGGGGAGGTGCGCGACATCTGTATCGATGAAGGTCGAATCGCGGATTCAGTCGACTACGGCCGAGCGCTCGGCTCCGGTCGAACGATCGATGCAACCGGTATGATCGTTATGCCGGGCGGCGTGGATATGCATGCCCATATAGCCGGACCGAAAGTAAACACTGCCAGGAAAATGCGCCCTGAAGATCACCGCCTGGATCCGGTTCCCCGGACGGCCTCGACCCGTTCGGGCGTCGGCAAGACGGTTCCCTCTACATTTGCAACGGGATATCGCTATGCCGCAATGGGATACACCACCGCTTTCGATGCGGCCGTTCCGCCTATCGCGGCCCGCCATGCCCATGAGGAGTTCTCCGACATTCCCGTGATCGATAAAGGCTTCTTTGTTTTAATGGGCAACAATGAATATATCATGCAGCAGATTGCCGCCGGGGATCGTGAGAGAATGTGCAACTATGTGGCCTGGCTGCTGCGGGCAACCAGGGGATACGCGGTGAAAATGGTCAATCCGGGCGGCGTTGAAATGTGGAAGACGCTTTCCAACTCGCACGGCCTTGATGAAGAAGTGACCGGTTTCGGCGTCACACCGCGCCGGATCATTCAATCCCTGGCGGAAGCGAGCATGGATCTTCACCTGCCGCATCCAGTGCACATTCATTGCAATAACCTTGGTGTTGCCGGGAACTGGCAGACTACTCTGGAGACAATGAAATCGCTGGACGGCCGGCGTGGCCATATGGCACATGTCCAGTTTCACAGCTATGGTGGAAATCCCGGAGAATTGTTCGTCTCCCGTGTTGCAGAACTGGCCGAATATGTGAATACCCACTCCAATATCACAGTGGATATCGGGCAGATACTGTTCGGCGATACGACCTCCATGACCGGTGACGGACCGCTGGGGCATTTATTACACCAGGTGACGGGGCGCAAATGGGTGAATGTGGATGTAGAGAATGAAGCCGGTTGCGGGATCGTTCCGATCGAATACAAGGACAAGAGCCACATGCATACGACACAATGGGCCGTCGGCCTGGAGTGGTATCTGATGGTGCGCGATCCCTGGCGTATAGCATTGTCCACCGATCACCCGAACGGAGCCTCCTTTGTCTCGTATCCGCAGGTCATTCGTTTGCTGATGGACCGTGAATACCGGAGAGAAGCTCTGAAAAAGGTGAATCAGAAAGCCATTGCCAAAACTTCCCTGCCGGATCTGGACCGTGAGTACTCTCTTTTTGAAATTGCGATTATTACACGAGCGGCTCCTGCCCGTATCCTGGGATTGAAACATAAAGGACACCTGGGTATCGGCGCCGACGCGGATGTTACGATCTATGATAAATGCGAAGACAGGGAAAAGATGTTTTCCGTTCCGCGTTATGTGATTAAGGAAGGAGAGATCCTGGTAGAAGACGGATCCGTCCGTCGGGAGACATTCGGCAAAACCATGTACGTTTCGCCCGGGTACGATACGGCAGTGGAGAAGGACATCCGGAAGTATTTTAAAAAATATTACACGATCGAATTTGAAAATTATCCTGTACAGCTGGAGCACTACCTCCCACGACCCCAGGAAATAAAGACAGAACAGGAAACGGGGAACGGGAAACAGGAAACAGGAAACGGGAAACGGGAAACGGGAAACGGGAAACGTCATTCATGACCTATTCCATCAACGGGGTAGAAATAGAGGACACTTTTGCGGAAGCCTTCGGTATGTGGGGCTCGCGGGTGATAATTACGGCCGTAAATCAAAAGTGGGCGCGTGAAGGGGCATCCAAAATGACAGGATTCGCCACATCCGTTATCCGGTGCCACTGCGAAGGAGGCATTGAAGCGGATCTGGAGCAGACTCCGGACGGCCGGCCGGGAGTGAGTGTTTTATTATTCGGATTTTCCAAGGATTCACTCACTCAGCAGCTGATCGACCGCATCGGACAATGCGTGCTGACGTGCCCAACCACAGCCTGCTTTAACGGATTGCGAGGGGAGGAGGCCGTTTCTGTCGGCGGACAGCTGCGATTTTTCGGGGACGGGTATCAAAGCAGCAAAGTTATCGCCGGGCGCCGCTACTGGCGCATCCCGGTGATGGAAGGCGAATTTCTGGTGGAAGACAAGTTCGATGTGCAGCCGGCCATAGCAGGAGGGAATTTTTTAATACTTGGAAGTGATCCGTCGGTAGCGCTGCAGGCGGCGGAACTGGCAGTGCAGGCAATGAGACAGGTTGCAGGAGTCATTATGCCCTTTCCGGGGGGAATCGTACGAAGCGGCAGCAAGGTCGGGTCGCGCTATACATCTTTGAGGGCCTCTACGTACGATGCATTCTGCCCCAGCCTGCGCGGTGTTGTGGATACGCATCTGCCGGAAGGCGTAAATTCGGTATTGGAAATTGTTATCGATGGACTGGATGAAGAGCCTATTGAAGAGGCAACCCGTGTCGGAATAAAGGCGGCCTGCATCCCCGGAATCCTTCGCATCTCGGCCGGAAACTATGGCGGCAACCTGGGAAAATATAAGTTTCACCTGCAGGAAATAATGAATAAGGCGGCTTCGGAATGACCATCCTGACCCTTAAATCAAAGCTCGAAGCGCCCCTGGAAGCAGGCGCGATTGTACCGGATCATTTTCTGGGGAAAACGGCTGCGGATATTTCCGGGCTCGAGGTAACGTACGGGAACCATCCGGCTCGGATAGGGGATTTTTTCAACGTGGTCGGGATTGGAACCCCTGAACTCACTTTGAAAGGCGATCTTACCCGGGTTAAGAATATTGCCGCCGGAATGACACAGGGGAAAATCACGGTGCATGGCGATGTTGGAATGCATCTTGGATCCGCCATGCGTGGAGGGGAAATCGATGTCTTTGGTACCGCAGGC
>JARRLM010000375.1:0-6437 GCA_037386985.1 Acidobacteriota bacterium
TACTGCCACCGAATAGCTCGTTGCCATAATATGTATGATCTCTTTAAATAGTAGTGCCAGGCAATAATATCAGCATCTGTTTCAATATCGGACTTGAAATGAAAATATGTCCTTTTTTCTGTTCTAAATAACGTCTGATTCCCTTCTTTTTTGAGACCACTTTTGATGAAACCTTGATTCATACGATGAATCCAGTGGAAATCCGGCTGGTCCGGTATTATCCTTTCGAATTCAATATAGTTGCTGATATACAATCGGAGGACGAGGAGAATTCATGTCTAAGAAAAAGAAAATTCTAAAACTTGGATTACCCAAAGGCAGCCTTCAGGAATCGACACTGGAACTATTTCGCAAGGCAGGCATCCGCGTTTTTTCCAGTGACCGGTCATACTTCCCTTACTGTGACGACGAGGAAATAGAAGTCATGTTGATCCGGTCGCAGGAAATGGCCAAGTACGTCCAGGATGGATTGTTTGATGCCGGTATCACCGGACAGGATTGGATTCTTGAAACAAATGCAAAAGTAAAACAGGTTTGTGAACTTGTATATGCCAAGTCAGGGTTCAAGCCTGTTCGTTGGGTTCTGGCCGTTCCTGAAAGCTCGAAAGTGCGCTCAATAAAAGATCTTCAGAATAAAACCGTCGCAACGGAGCTCGTCCATTGCGTTAAAAAATACTTTTCGAAAAATAAAGTGAACGCCAACATTGAATATTCATGGGGCGCAACAGAAGCAAAAGCCGGAATTCTGGTTGATGCCATCGTCGAACTGACTGAAACCGGACGGTCGCTGAAAGCCAATCAACTCCGTATTATCGAGGATGTGCTGTCATCGACAACCCGTTACATTGCCAACAGGAAATCCTGGCAGGATCCTTGGAAGCGGGAAAAAATGGAGAATATCGCTATTCTTCTCAAGGGAGCTCTTGCCGCTGAAGGAATGGTAGGTCTGAAAATGAATCTTAAAGAAACGGCCCTGGATAAAGTGATGGCGATTCTTCCCTCCTTGAAACGACCCACTGTCAGCCCCCTTACAATGTCCGGATGGATTGCGCTTGAGGTAGTCGTAGAAGAAAAAGTCGTTAAAAAAATGATACCTGAGCTTAAGCGAGCCGGTGCCGAAGGATTAATCGAATACCCTTTAAATAAGTTGATTGCGTGAAGTATTTTATTAATTTAATAGATTATTTATTATTGTCTAATTAATCTTTAATAAATGACTATTACTATTTATAGAATGCTGTGTTTTTCCATTTAGCATGCGTCTGCAGCATTTTCTCCTACGACAACGTTCCACAACCTGATTTCCCAATTTTTTACTATTCCATTCCGAACATACGGATCTTTGAGGATAAAATCCCTTATACCCTCCGAATCGTCCATTCTAAATAGAAGCAATGCCTTATCGGGTGGGTCCGCGAGAGCGCCACCCAATAGCAATTCACCCCGTTCATGTGCTTCTCCGGCAAGTTGGAGGTGTTCTTTCCGGAATTCAGCCCTCCGGTCGAGGTAGTCATCGGCTACATGATAGATCAACAAATAATAGTTCATATTTTCCTCCGTCTTTCTTATGGCTGGCCCATATCTCTGCAATCCATCAGTTTTTACATTTGTTTCCGTTGAATTTATACCGAGCCTACGATAATTTATGATTTCTGCAAACTGAAACCATATTTTGCCTGGAGTATAAATATTTACCGCGAAAACATTCTGATTCTGGATTTTGGCTCCCAATACACGCAACTGATCGGACGACGGATTCGAGAGATGTCGGTGTATTGCGAGATTGTGCCCTATTACGAAGCCCTTGAAAAGATCGAGGAATATAATCCATCCGGGATCATTCTATCGGGCGGACCCGATTCAGTATGTCGCAAGGGCAGTCCGTCCCTTCCAGCGGCATTCTTTGACATTGATATTCCTGTTCTTGGAATCTGTTATGGCTTTCAGCTGCTGGCACAGAGCCTGGGAGGTAAAACAGTTGCCGGCGGCAATCGACGTGAATTCGGCAAAGCCCTGGCGAACCGTATTGACCGTGGAGTGCTCTTCAAGGAACTTCCCGAGCAGTTTCAGGTATGGATGAGTCATGGAGACCGCATCGAGCAGTTGCCGCCCGGATTCAAGATTTTTGCAAAATCCGGCAATATAATAGCCGCAGCCGCAGATGAAACGAAAAGAATCTGGGGACTGCAGTTCCATCCGGAAGTGATTCACACTCCTGACGGAAAACATATTCTGGAGAACTTCCTGTCCGATGTCTGTAAATGCAAACAGGACTGGACTATGGCCGCATTTATTAAAACGACGATAGCTTCCATCAAGGATCAGGTCGGCAATGAAAGTGCCATCTGCGGCCTCAGCGGTGGGGTTGATTCCACTGTTGCCGCTCTGCTGGTACATGAAGCCATTGGAGACAGGCTTACGTGTGTTTTCGTCAATAACGGTTTGCTGCGAAAGAATGAATTCGAAACCGTTCTTTCGAATTTCATGAAACAGATGCATTTGAAGGTAATAGGCGTTGATGCCAGCCATCGCTTTCTGTCGCTTCTGAGAGGCGTTGAAGATCCGGAAAAAAAGCGGAAAATCATAGGGGAGGAATTCATTCGCGTCTTCGAGGAACAGTCGCGTAAATTAGGAAATCCTCACTATCTCGTCCAGGGCACCCTGTATCCGGACGTCATTGAATCCGTATCCGTTCGGGGACCTTCCGCTGTTATCAAGTCCCACCACAATGTAGGCGGATTGCCTGATGATATGAAATTAAACCTGATCGAGCCGTTACGCGAATTGTTCAAGGACGAAGTTCGGAAAGTTGGAGAAAAACTGGGAATGGATGAAAGCTTCGTTCACCGGCATCCATTCCCCGGTCCGGGGTTAGCGGTCCGCATACTCGGATCCATTACTGAAGAGCGCTTATCGATTTTGAGAGACGCGGATGCCATCGTCCAGGAAGAAATTGAAAAGGCAAGTTTGCTGCGGGAACTCTGGCAGGCATTTGCAGTACTGCTGCCTGTTCAGAGTGTTGGAGTCATGGGAGACGATCGCACCTATGAAAATGTCGCCGCCCTGCGCATTGTGACAAGCATGGACGGTATGACGGCGGACTGGGCAAAAATACCCTACGATGTTCTTGAGCGAATTTCAAACCGTATCGTTAATGAAGTGCGCGGAATCAACCGTGTCGTCTATGATATAACCTCAAAACCCCCCGGTACCATTGAATGGGAGTAAGAATTGCCCGATTCGCCCTTTTTTGTACATTTACATAATCACTCCGATTACAGCCTGCTTGACGGTGCCTCCAAAATCGAGCATCAAACCGATCATAGGCTGTGAAGTCTACGTTGCCAAAGAGGATCGCCGAAAGAAGACCGGAGGTGGTGACCAGTCCAATCACCTGATTCTTCTGGCGAAAAATCTTAGAGGGTATCAAAATCTGGCTAAGCTGGTTTCGTTCGGATTCCTCGAAGGATTTTATTACAAGCCACGGATCGACAAATCTCTCCTGTCGGAGCACGGCGAAGGCCTGATAGCGCTGTCCGCCTGTTTAAAAGGAGCGGTTCCACAGAAACTGCATACGGAACAGTTCGATGCTGCCATGGAAGAAGCGGCTGCATTGCGGGATATTTTCGGCCCGGGAAACTTCTATCTGGAATTGCAGGATCATAATCTTGAGGCACAGAGGCAGGTAAATCCTGAAATCATAAAAATCTCGAAGAAAACAGACATACCGCTCGTGTGCACAAACGATACGCATTACATCCTTCCCGAGGATAGTGTCGCACACGATATCCTTCTCTGTATCGGTACGGGTAAAACCGTAAACCAGCAGGATCGGATGAAGTACGAATCCGATCAATTTTATTTCAAATCACCCCAAGAAATGCATGAGCTTTGGAGGGATATCCCGGAGGCTTTGCTGAATACTGTTCGAATTGCCGAACAATGCAGCCTCGAGATACCGACAGACCAGCCTCTTCCCCCATTTGAGGTTCCACGCGGCCATGATGCCGACAGCTACTTCGAAAAAGTAACACGCGATGGTTTTCAGGACAGACGCAGGCATCTCGAAATTCAGTCCAATGAGGGAAAGCTAAAACATCTCCTATCTTCCTATGAAGAACGACTGGATTTTGAAATTAAAATGATAAAGCGGATGCAATTTTCAAGCTACTTTCTCATCGTCTGGGACCTGATGAAATACGCACGCGATCACAATATTCCCGTTGGTCCCGGCCGTGGTTCCGTTGTAGGAAGCCTGGTCGCCTACAGCCTGGCCATTACGGATATTGATCCACTGCAATATGAACTGTTCTTCGAGCGTTTTTTAAATCCTGAAAGGATTGCTCCTCCCGATATCGATATGGACTTCTGCATGAACAGGCGTTCCGAGATGATAGATTACGTTGCGCAGAAATATGGACGGGACAATGTATGCCAAATCATCACCTTCGGCACGATGGCGGCAAAAGGCGTGATTCGGGATGTCGGCAGGAGCCTGGATATTCCGTATGCGGAAGTGGATCGTATTGCAAAACTAATTCCTAGCGAGTTGAATGCGACAATCGACAAAGCACTGGAACAGGAACCCCGGCTGGTCGATGAAATGAAGAATCCTCAGATTGATAATCTTATTACTATTGCCAAGCGTTTAGAGGGACTATCGAGACATTCTTCCACCCATGCTGCCGGCGTTGTCATCGCTCCCAAGCCCCTGGTTGAAATTGTCCCGCTTCAAAAGACAAACAAGGATGAAATTACATCCCAGTACTGCATGAAAGACCTCGAGTCCATCGGACTCCTGAAGTTGGATTTCCTGGCATTGACAACCTTAACGGTTATCGACAAGACGGTGCAGCGCGTACGCGAAGAAACAGGGGACATCCTCGACCTTTCCTCCGTCCGACTGGACGATGCGAAAGTATTTAAACTTTTCTCCGAAGGACGTACCAACGGAATATTCCAGTTTGAAAGCGGTGGTATGAAGAGTGAATTGCGCCGGCTGAAACCGGAGCGATTCGAAGACCTGATCGCTCTGAATGCCCTCTATCGCCCTGGTCCCATGGAAATGATTCCCGATTTCGTGAAACGCAAACAGGGTTCTATTGAGGTTCGTTATCCGCATCCTGCGTTAGAAGACATATTAAAGGAAACATACGGAGTCATCGTTTATCAGGAACAGGTGATGCAGATTGCCAGTGAAATGGGAGGCTTTTCGCTGGGTGAAGCCGACATTCTCCGCAAGGCAATGGGGAAAAAGAAAATCGACATCATGAACTCGATGCGCAAAAAATTCATCGATGGCGCCCGGAAGAAGAAAATAGCCGAAAAATCTGCAGACCAGGTCTTCAACCTGATGGAACAGTTTGCCCAGTACGGCTTCAATAAATCGCACAGTACGGCTTATGCGCTTCTTGCATATCAAACCGCTTACCTGAAAGTTTATTATCCCGTTCAATTCATGGCGGCGTTGCTTTCAAGTGAAATTGGAAATACCGATAAAATCGTAATGTATATCGCCGAATGCAAAGAAATGGGGATCCCTGTTCTTCCGCCCGATATCAACGAAAGCGACCTTAATTTTCGGTCTCTGGATGGCAGAATACGGTTCGGCATGCTGGCAATCCGCAATGTCGGGGAAGGCGTAATCCGATCAATCCTGGATTATAGAAACCAGCATGGGCGTTTCCGCAGCTTCTTTCAATTCTGTGAAGAGGTGGACTCCCGTTCCCTGAATAAAAGAGTCCTGGAAAGCCTCGTCAAAAGCGGCGCGTTGGACTCACTCGGATGGAATCGATCTCAGTGCATGGATATGCTGGACACGGCTATCGAATACGGCCAAAAGGCAAGACGAGACCGGGAAAGCGGTCAGAAAGGGCTTTTTGCCAGTTTATCGGAACCCGGAAAATCCGAAATCCCGGAACCGGCTCCTCCAAATATCCAGGAATGGACGATGGAACAGCTCCTGGCATTTGAAAAGGAAACGTTGGGATTCTATGTTTCGGGTCATCCGTTGAACCGATTTGCCGATGAAGCGGCAAAGTACAGCAAAAAAAGTATTTCCGAACTGATGGCGGATGGGCAAAGCATCGAATGCCAGGTTGCCGGTATTGTCACTGACCTTCGTACGCGCCGCACCAAAAAGGGGAATCTGATGGCAATCTTCACCCTGGAAGATCTGTCAGGAGCCGTTTCTACGATAGTATTTCCGAATTCCTATACCCAGTTTGAACCTTTCCTTTCGGCCGATTACCCCCTTCTGGTATCCGGCCGCTTTGAACCTGAAGATGAAAGAAGCTTTAAAATCATTGCATCTGAAATAGAACCATTGCCCGGAATCATGCAGCGAAATGCCAAAACACTGCGCATTTCTACCTGCATATCTTCTCTGTCACCTTCATCCGCTACGGAACTCCATCGTCTGCTTGAAAAGAATGGGG
>JARRLM010000376.1:0-3358 GCA_037386985.1 Acidobacteriota bacterium
ACATAAATTTCAATCGTCAGAGGCCCACGATGATTGGTAAGCGGTAAGCGAGGTACATCTACCGTCTTCCCACTCGTTCCATTACGCTGGGCACATGAAAATTAACGAACCCAGCAAAAAGCAAAACCGTGAACCTGCAAATCAGCGATTACAACTGGTTGATCAGTTCGGGCAAAGCGGTCTGAGCCGGAAAGCATTTTGCAAAAAGCGAGGCATTCCGATATCCACTTTGACCTGGTGGCTGAGAAAAACAAAATCCTCTTCCAAGCTGCCTGCCCCCAACAAATTCTGCGAAGTGACGGTAATACCGCCATCTATGAGGGCAAACGGTACGTGGGCGATGGAACTTATTGCCTCATCCGGACTGACGATCCGATGCCGTGAGGCAATTCCCGTATCTGATTTGATGAAGCTGTTGGAAGAAACACGATGCTGAGTGTTTCTCCGGCAACCCGTATCTTCGTAGCGCTTGTACCTGTGGATATGCGTCGCGGTTTCAATGGTCTGTATGCGGATGTGCAGACAGTTCTGTCGCAGGATCCTTTAAGTGGGCATCTCTTTGTTTTCACCAATAAACTGAAAAACAGGTTGAAGATTCTGACTTGGGATGGATCCGGACTATGGGTTTGCGCAAAACGATTAGAAAAAGGAACCTTCGGCTGGCCGACAGGCGATGGTGTCAGTCTTCGCCTGCGTCCCGAAGAGCTTCAGCTGTTGCTGCACGGCATTGAAGGAAAGCCGCGGCGCCGATGGTTTCGGACTTGATCCGAATGCATTTTTTGCTGGACTCCGCTTTTTCTTTCTGTCACAATCCAGGCCATGGACGAAACGTTCGTGGTACAGGGCCGGAGGATCACACCGGAAGACATCGCCCGGATTCGCGAACTGATTGCCGGCAACCCGAACTGGAGCCGGTGGCGACTATCCAGGCTGCTTTCGGCCGAATGGAATTGGCGCAACGCAAATGGTCAGTTGAAGGATATGGCTGCACGCAGCCTGCTCGTAAAACTCAACGAGCGCGAGCTGATTACACTTCCTCCACGCAGGCAGGTTCCATCCAACCGGATGGCTTCCCGTCCGATTCCGCTGCCTTTGTGGAACAGGACACCTGTTTGCGAACCGCTGAAATCTTTGGGTTCGCTGATTATCCGGGAGATCAGCACAGATCCGGCAGCACGTTACCCGTTTTCCTCGGCTCTGGCCGAGTTCCATTACCTGGGATATCGAGGTACGGTCGGAGAGAATCTGCAGTATATGGTCACGGATTCAACCGGCCGATTACTGGCCTGTCTGCTCTTTGGCTCGGCAGCCTGGAAGTGTCGGCCGCGGGACGAGTACATTGGCTGGACCCAGGAACAACGGGCCCGAAACCTGCACTTTCTGACCAACAATACCCGATATCTGATCCTTCCGTGGGTTCGAGTGCCACACCTGTCGAGCTGGATTCTGGGCCAGGTGCTGCGCCGGCTTTCGGCGGACTGGGAAAACAAATACGGGCATCCTATTGCGCTGGTGGAAACCTTTGTTGAGCGTGACCGGTTTGCAGGCACATCGTATAGGGCCTCCAACTGGATCCATGTTGGATCCACAGCCGGTCGCAGTCGTCAGGACCGGCGGCACACGCTTCGCGTTGCTGTCAAAGATGTCTATGTCTATTCTCTCGATCGAAGATTCCGCCAGGAGCTTTCGTCATGAACCACGAAGATCTTCTGGCAGAATACCAACGGCTGCAGGCAGAGGCTGAACGACTCAAGCAACATGCGGCACAGCTCGAAACAGAGAACTCCCAACTGCGCGAACAGTTAAAGGAAGCCGAGCAGCTGATTGCACAACTCAGGCGGGAGCTGTTTGGACCGAAGGCCGACAAGCTTACCGCGGAGCAGGAAGAGCAACTGAAAGCGCTGAATCAGGACCTGGAAGCCGATGTTCAAAGTCCCCCTCCCGTAAGCGACCAGATACTGGTGCGGGAAGAACCCACTTCCCGCCGGAAGCAGAAACCGAAACGGCAACGGCATCCAATACCGGAACATCTGGAAACCGAAACTGTTACGATCGAACCTGAAGGGAAGATCTGCCCCTGTTGCGGTAAACCACTCGAACGGATCGGCGAAGAAGTCACCGAAGAGTTCGATATGATTCCCGCCCGGCTGATTCGCCGGCGTATTGTACGGCCCAAGTATGCCTGCCGCTGCGGGGAAGCCGGGGTCGCCATTGCCCCCTTGCCGGCGCGGCTGATCCCGCAAAGCAGGCTTGGATTGAGACTGGCCACGCATATCCTGCTGTCTCGCTTTGACGATCACCTGTCCTTCTACAGACTGGAACAGCAGTTTTTGGAACGTCATGGTGTCGTTATTCCCCGCCAGCAGATGGTTCAATGGGTCGAGAAAATGGCCGAATGGCTTCAGGCTATTTACAATGCAATGTGGCAGGCGATGTTCGCCGTCGGATATCTCCAGGTCGATGAAACCCCGGTCAAGGTGATGGATCCGGAAGTGAAAGGCAAAACCAAACGCGGCTATCTATGGTTTTATGCCGTACCGCAAGGGGATGTCATCCTGGATTTTGACCGCAGCCGCGGACTGGAGCCGGCGAAACGTCGGCTGGCAGACTTTCAAGGCACCATTCAGACGGATGCCTATGACGTGTATCTGTCTCTCGGAGAGAACCAACCGGATATTGAACGGATCGGATGTCTTGCACATGCCCGGCGGCGCTTTTACACCGCCTTGAAGGAAAATCTATCGGATGCCGTCTGGTTTATCGGGCAGATCCGCCTTCTATACCAAATCGAAGATGAAGCCAGGGGAATGAGCATTGCGGAGCGACATGATAATCGCCAAAAGAAAGCTCCTGAAATCTGGGAAGCGCTGAAATCACGGGCATTGGAATTGCAGCCCAAGGTCCTCCCGAAATCAACCATGGGCAAGGCCCTCAGCTACTTCCTGGATGAATACGATGCTCTGACCGGTTATCTGCGCGACGGACGCTACGAAATCGATAACAATCTTGTCGAAAACGCCATAAGACCTGCCGCCGTGGGAAGGCGCCGCTGGCTATTCATCGGGCATCCGGACGCCGGTTGGCGTAGCGCCGTGGTTTACTCGATCATTGCAAGCTGCCGGCGCCGCGGCAAAAATCCACAGGATTATCTTACGGACGTGCTCATGCGACTGCCGGAGCACAAGCTCAACCGTATTGATGAATTACTGCCGGGGAACTGGAAACCTTCTACCCCGCAGCCTGGGTGATGAATCCAGCCTTTTCAATCATGCAGTATAAGATCTGCCGCCTGCTGGCATCCATGCCGAGGGTGTAGCTCGCTTACCGCTTACGAACGACCAGCAATAGTGAAACCGGA
>JARRLM010000377.1:0-3345 GCA_037386985.1 Acidobacteriota bacterium
CTTCGGCAATCACAGGGCCGTTCACTTGCATCGGGTGGGATTCTTCTTTTGGCATCCATCAAAGTCCTCGAGTCGCAGGAGCATCAGAAGTGAAATCCTTTTGCAGGATGAATAAAATGAAGAATATTTGAAAAAAGCAAAATTAAAGCTCAATTTGAATCGTATTATTCATGGATACACCCAACAGGAAGATGTGCTTTCAAGTTACACAATTTTTGGTTTTTGTTCCGAAACCGGACTATAAAACGGATACCAGAGAAACAAAGTGGTAATATAAATATTTTATACATTTCGCCGAGGCCGGGTCCCCTTCCACATTGACGGATACAATATGAAAAAGCTCATTGCGTTTGCCCTCTTGCTTTGCACCTGTTTGCCGGTACTTGCCCAACAGGCGCCGATTTCTAACGAACAGAGCCGTTTTATTGAAGTCCGGCGCCGCCAGATCGACCTCAGCGCCGCGCGCGCGACCTATCAAAGCAAACAGAATCTGTTTGAGGACGGATTGATTTCACAATTCGATCTGAATCAAGCCCAGGCCGCCCTCGAAAAAGCCCAGCTAAGCTACCAGGAAGCGGTTTTGTCGCTCCTTAGTCTGCAGCCGCGATTGAGCGTCAAGAAGGCTTTAAAGTACCAGACCCGTGACGGGCGAAAGTTCGTGAGTCTCACAGTGGAAAATCTCACGCCGATCTTTGACGACGCCCGGTTCAAGATGCTGAATAATTTCGAAGGGACCGATCCCATTCCGGAATCGCTGCGCACCCGCGATGTTTCGGATATATTTATCTCGCTGCGCGCATCAGGGGAATCTGCCTCGGGGAACGAAGCGACTGTTCGAGGGACAGCCATCGGCATTCCCTATGAGATCCACATACCTGAGCTGAAGTACGGCGAGTCGCACACCATGGAATTCCAGCTGCTGCGCGACGTGAACAGCGTGGTGGTGGCATCGAGCTACAAAGGACAGGACCAGGAAACGGTTGTTCAGCTCGAGCAGGCTGAAACCGAAAATGCAGTCACGATTAGCTCGATGCAGGCATCCCAGGAGGCAGACCTGGGAACAGAGGCAACCTTCGACCTCAGGCTGGAGCGTTCGTCCGTCGATGTACGCCGCTATCAACTGAAAGTTGTCAATCTGCCCCGCCAGATAAGCTACAGCTTTGTCGATCCCAGTAGCCAGGCACGGCTATCCCAGGTGAATTTCCCGGCAGGGGTTACACAACAGAAGCTGAATCTCAGGCTTTTTTTGCCGGAACGAGCCGACGAGCAGATTCCCATAGACAAACCGCTCGAGTTTTGGGCGCTGGCGATGAATGAGGAGCAGGTGCAAAAATTCCAGCAGGAGAAAATCTATACAGGTCCGGAAATTGAACAGAGCCGCGCCGGCAGGATACGCCTGGTGATATTGCCAAGAGGAATCGGCAAAATTGAAGTCTCGGCCGTAAGTCTATATTCCGAGATCGAAAAAGGGAATTCTGTAGAAACCAGCTTTAAAATCCGGAACACCGGAACACGGAGGCTGGACAATGTCAGAATTTCCGCCGAGCCGCCTCTCCACTGGACTGTGGAGATAACACCGGACCTGGTTGCAGCGCTGGATATAAACCGTGAAGTAGAGGTGGCACTGCGAATGATTCCGCCTTCCGATGTTCCGGTCGGCGACTATGAAGCGCGGTTGAAAACGGAAAGCTATGCCTACAACCGCCAGGTGCCTTCCGAAGATAAAATCTATCGCGTCAGTGTCATAGCGCAAGCCAATATCTGGGGCACGGCGCTGCTCATCGGCGGTCTGCTGGTCCTGGTACTGGGGCTCGTGATTTTTGGAGTGAAGCTGACACGCCGCTGAATGAAAAATCACCCGGGGATGCAAGTTGAATAAGTTAAATTTCCTAAAGGGATAAAAACATGATCGAAGCCAAAAACCTAAGTAAGCGCTACGAAGACGACGTCCTTGCGCTCGACGCTTTGAACCTGCAAGTGAATCCGGGAGAAATCTATTGTCTCCTGGGAGCCAACGGCGCGGGAAAAACTACCGCAATCAACCTCTTCCTCGATTTTATCCAGCCCACCTCCGGGCAGGCTCTTCTTAATAATGTGGAGGTTGCCAAAGATCCGCTGGAAGCCAAGAAGCATGTTGCCTTTGTTTCCGAGAATGTAACGCTCTACGCAAACTTTACAGCCCGGCAGAACCTTGATTACTTCGCAAAACTAGGGAGTAAACGGGATCTCAAGAAGGACGACTACTATAGCGTGATGAGGGAGGTTGGCCTTCAGGAAAGGGCTTTTGAACAGAAGGTCAAGGAATTCTCAAAAGGAATGCGCCAGAAGCTGGGGATCGCCATCGCCATAACCAAAGACGCGCCCGCACTGCTGCTGGATGAGCCGACTTCAGGGCTGGACCCGAAGGCCGGCTCCGAGTTTCTCAAGACCCTGATAGATCTTCGCGCCAAAGGAAAGGCCATTTTGATGTCCACACACGACATTTTCCGTTCCAAAGAGGTTGCCAATCGAGTCGGCATAATGAAGGAAGGGCACATGGTGTTGGAGCGGTCCAGTGATGAACTGAAGCACGAAAACCTCGAGCAACTGTATCTCGATTATATGCGCGTTGGCAGAGGCTCTGAAGCGGAGGATAAAGAAGATGCTTAGAGATATCATCAAGAAGGAAATTCTGGATAACATTACAACTCCGAAGTTTGTCTTTACATTTCTTCTGTGCACCGTGCTTATTCTGCTTTCGGTTTTCACCGGCGTAAGCAACTACGAAGCGGAAAAGAAGGAATACACGGCGAGCGTCGCCCTGAACAAAGAGAACATGGAAACCCAGCGGAACTACCAGTCGCTTGCAAGCGGCATCCGCATCAACAAACCGCCCCAGGTCCTGGGAACGATTGTCAACGGCATCGAAGAAGCCGTTGGCCGGGTGGCCCCGGTCAATATCGCCAGCGATCCCAATCTCGTCGAATCGAAATATGAAAGTAATCCGGTTTTCGCCGTCTTCGGCGCTCTGGACCTTATGTTCATTGTGAAGATTGTCCTGAGCCTGTTCGCCATCTTGTTCACTTACGATGCCATCGTCGGCGAGAAGGAAAGAGGCACCCTGAAGCTTTCATTATCGAATAGCGTTCCCCGGGACCGGATGATTCTGGGCAAAGCCATCGGGGGTTACATCAGCCTCCTCATCCCGCTTCTCATTCCCCTTCTGTTGAGCTTGATTATCCTGCTGCTGGCTCCCGATTTAGCTCTGAACAAGGAGGATTGGACAAGGTTGCTGCTCATTTTCCTAATGTTCTTTCTTTATCTGTCTGTGTTTTTCAGTCTTGGACTTTTTATTTCAGCCCGGAC
>JARRLM010000378.1:0-3339 GCA_037386985.1 Acidobacteriota bacterium
CATGAACGTCGTGATGCCCGCGACAGTCTCAGTTTTCAGGTTGGTATTGTTTTCTTGAAGTTTGAAAAGACTCTGCAGCATGACTACCTATCTCAGTCCATATACCTCGGGCAAAGGTGTAATAATACACTTTCAGCAGGAGGACAATACAAACCCACAGGTACAATTCACAGGCTTATGGACCCTATATTCAGGCCGAATAATTTACAAATAGAAATGAGGGCGGGAAAATCAGACTCTATCGATGGCCCGCTGCAGTTTCAGGTTCACCTGAGCCGCTGCCTCTTCAAGATCTGAATTCCCTACGATGGAGAGCATTTTCTTTGCATCGATCGCAGCAACAACAGTTTGCCCCTCATCCTCGTATACCACCACGTTACAGGGAAGCAGCAATCCCAGATTCGGTTCCAGCTGCAGGCTCTGGTATGCAATAGGTGGATTGCACGTGCCGAGAATAACGTAGTTCTGAAAGTCAACGCCCAGCTTCTCTTTTATTTTCTCGTGGACATCGATCCTGGAAAGGACTCCGAACCCTTCCTCCTTCAGGGTTTCGGTGATCCGTTCAATCGCCAGGCCAAACGACATACCGACCGTCCTTCCATATCCGTATTCGATCTTTAATCCGGATTTCAAGCCATCCGACATCATCGGTCTCCCTCCATCGTTAAATGAATAGCACAGGTCCTGTATTCGGCGGCCTGCAATTGTGCGAAACTTCCGGCCCCTCATCTTTCGATCCGGAAATCTGCGGACTCATTCCTCTTCAAGTACGACTTCAAAGGTCGCATCGCACCGATCGGACGTATTCATCGAGACTGTCCCGGACATCATCCCGCTGGTTATTTCGAAATGGAAGGTCTTGTTGGATTTATCGGGCAAGCCGGCCACTCGCGCCCTGCCATCGCTGTTTGTGCCTACCTGCAGAGACATTTTGCGCAGGCCGAGGAATCCGTAGCGAATGGTCACATCGATTTTCGCATCATACAGAGGAACCTGGTTCTTATCCGTGACCGTAAAATCTGCCGAGCAACCGCCTAAATGTCCGTCAACCACCGGGACAATCTGCTCTTGAGCTGTGGCGCAAATCCCCGGCAGCATCACATACAGAACCGAAGCGGTAGCAGCCAGCACGCGGAACTTATGAACCCAGTTTGTAATCATATGCGTTTCCTTTTCCTGTAACATTTATCCGAACTCCCGGATGGGTTTCAATCTATTCTCTGAAATGGATGATCTTTTTAAAAATAACAGCTATTCCGGATTTATGCCGATTAAATTTTAAAGAAATAAAATAGAATCTATGAGATAAAATAAATATGTCTGTTAATTCATTAGGGATGATACCTCAGGATCCGAATTCCCAAAGGACTGAAACAACGATATGCCAAACCGCAAATATATAATCATCACACTTTTAGCGGTGCTTTTACTGGGATCGCTGATCTTCATTACCGCTAAAATTTATTGGACACCCACGGAAAAAATCTCTCCCATAGGAGACAGTAAACCCGAAACCAATGCAAGAATCGACACGCAGGCAGCACCCGCAGGCGCAGAGTTACCAAGTCCCGGTACTCCCCCGGCTGATGCTGAAAGTCCCCGGGGATCCAGCTTTTCAAAAATCACGAATCTGTTGAACACCTCAAACAGGAAGCAGGTATTCGGTTCCTATCAGGTAAAAGGCATCATCGTAAACGATGCGGCGCCGGGATCGAGCAGTGCGACTATCGAAGATTTAAGCAACAACACCAGCCGCATCTATTCCCTGAA
This sequence comes from Acidobacteriota bacterium, assembly GCA_037386985.1. GTDB lineage: Bacteria > Acidobacteriota > UBA6911 > UBA6911 > UBA6911 > UBA6911. The sequence goes on from JARRLM010000378.1 coordinate 1,771, forward strand.
CGACACCCTTTCCGACAACTCCCGGCTGGTGGATATTAAGCAGGATTATGTTGTACTGCAAAAAAACGGGGTAAGAAAAAGGCTATACATTCAATACTACAGAGGTAACAGGAGCAGGACGCGCGGCTTCGCATCCGGGAATGACTCAAACGGTTACGAAAGAATCAGCGACAATGAGTTCAACCTGAATCCGTACCGTGTTTTCAGGGGAGATACCGACACAGTCCTTGACTTTACAATGAAAGTATCCAACCGGGACGGCCGGATGAACGGCATTAAGATCTCCGATATCAGTGACGATTCATTGGCTCGCAAGCTTGGACTTAAAGAGAACGACGTACTTTTATCGGTCAACAAAGAATCCGTAGACAGCATTTTAAACGGCATCAATGCCTGCATGAATGCCTACAACTCCGATGATCTCCAGCTCGAGATTCTCAGAGGCGATCAAGTAATATCCCTGAACTATCACCTTTTCTGGGAGGGCCAGGGAAGCTGGACCCCCAGTGATGTTCTCAGTTCCAAAGCGGTGTCGTCGCTTATAAGAAACGACTTCTTCTCCAATATTTTCTGAAACTATTGCGTTTCAAGATATTCCATGACAATGGGGATGGCGGGTGGAATTCTTTCGTTGTCTTCCCACCGATTCCTTATGATGGAAAGATGGTCCCCATCAACAATTTGCAGAGGAAATCCATGAAGCTTCGCGGAATTTACCGATACAATACCGTCACCCAGTCCATTTGCCATTAAATGTATGAATTCTCCAACTTTCTCGACCGAGCCCAGGGCACTATCCGGCACTCGACCTTTCACGCTCTCGATGAATTGAGCAATATCCCCTTCTTTCAATCCTGATATAACCCCGGCTATAACAACAATGTTCACATTTTCAGGATGAGCTCGGCTGTTTAATTCCTCAAGAAAAGGGCTGCCCGGCACCAGATCCAGTCCGGCCTCCCCGGCACCGTCCAGAATCCCGTTCAGCCAGACATAATTTCCAGAAAACAGGCCGGACAGCTGATCCCGAAATTCCATGAATATTCTGAATGGGGCCAGTTCAGTTCCATGGTTCGGAGTACCTATCATGATCAGGTTTGTAACAGCCGGGACACCTCTTCGCAATACGGCCTCGCCATAGGAAAAGTCAGGATTACTCAACATTTCACGGGCCACCAATCCACCCATGCTGTGCGCAACAATGGAAACGGCGCCCATTCCTTTCTTTCGCAGTGATTCCATTTCTTCGAAGAAAAGCCGGGCGGAGTCCGAAACAGGCTGGTCATCTGGGTACGACATAATCCAGACATTGAATCCATCATGAATCAGACAAGGGGATAAATCCATCCAGACCCTTCCCGGATCGTCCAGACCGTGGATGAGGATCACATCTCGAATTCCTGCATCCCTGCCGGCGGCAGGGCCCTGCCCGTCTGCCGGCTTAATGCCATACATCGCTCGCATCTCATCCGCAATGTCCGGATACGTCTGTTCAACGCGTTCGCGAATCCGGGTTCGTATCCGCTTGTTTTCCTCGAGATAGACCCGGCTTAAAACCTGATACCCGAC
>JARRLM010000379.1:0-8126 GCA_037386985.1 Acidobacteriota bacterium
CCCGGACACCATCATTACGGCCCGAAGCGGTCCGCCCCTCATCCTCGGAATCGGTGAGGATGAACTGCTTGTGGCCTCGGATGTGCCTGCACTTCTCGAGCATACGCGCAACATGTATTTCATGCAGGACGGAGAGGTGGCGATCCTGACCCGGGATGGTGTTCACGTTCAGAACCTTCAGGGAGAGAAAGTCTCTATAACGCTACAGGAAGTACAATGGAGCCCGGAAATGGCTGAAAAAGGGGGATACGGCCATTTTATGCTCAAGGAAATATTCGAACAGCCCAGATGCATCCAGGAAACCATAGCCGGAAGAATCGCATTGGATTCGGGAGATATTCTTCTGGAAGAAGCCAATATACCCAAAGACTTCCTCGAAAGAATCAAAAGAGTCCATATCGTCGCCTGCGGCACCTCATGGCATGCAGGTCTTGTCGCAAAATTTCTGATTGAAGATCTGGCAAGGATCCCGGTTGAAATCGACTACGGATCCGAGTTCCGTTACCGCAATCCTCTGGTTGACGACAACTCGCTCGTTATCGCAATCAGCCAGTCCGGAGAAACAGCCGATACCCTGGCAGCCGTACGCGAAGCAAAAATGAAAAAAGCCAGAATTCTTTCGGTCTGCAATGTCGTAGGAAGCATGCTTTCCAGGGAAAGCCACGGAACCCTGTATATTCGCAGTGGCCCGGAAATCGGCGTTGCATCCACTAAAGCTTTCACCTGCCAGTTGATGGACCTTCTTCTGGTCGCCCTCTACCTGTCTCAGGAACGGAATTTAATAAAACCTGAACAGAAAACCTCCCTTGTTTCCGACATGGTAAAGCTTCCAAAAAGTATGGAGTGGATCCTGTCCCAGAGCTCTTTTTACGAAGAGATCGCCCGTTCCATACACAAATGCAATAATGCATTGTACCTTGGACGGGGCATACAATACCCTATCGCGCTTGAAGGAGCGCTGAAACTGAAGGAAATCTCCTACGTCCACGCAGAAGGATATCCGGCAGGGGAGATGAAACACGGGCCGAATGCACTGATCGACAAGAACCTCCCCGTTACGGCTCTTGCAGCCAGGGACCTGCGGAATCCCAAGTCGGTTTTACGCTATGAAAAGATGATCAGCAATATAGAAGAGGTACGGGCTCGTGAAGGGATTCTGATCACCCTGGCCAGTCAAGACGATGACCGCATACACGAAATCGCAGAACACGTCATCCCTATCCCCGCAACCTCGGATTATCTATTGCCCGTTTTGATGAGTGTGCCCCTTCAGCTTCTGGCCTATCACATTGCGCTGCTGCGTGGATGCGATGTCGACCAGCCCAGGAATCTGGCCAAAAGTGTTACGGTTGAATAATATATCCCGGACACGATCTTTCAACGGATTAAGTCGGGCAGAGCATTTTTATGAGACTTTGATTCTGTTTTTAAGTTTTAATGATATACAATAAATAGTTTGTATGTACCAATGAGTCTGGAGACAGGATGGGATTTGTACCGTCGGACGTTCCTAGAGTAAAACATTATCGCCGCCCTGCCGAAAGGGCGTTCACGGCTGAAGAACGCGATAAAGTTACAATTCTGGTCGGAGGACTAACCCGGAAGCATGAGGAATTTATCCGGGCGGTTTTCCAGGGCAGCGGGTATAGGTGTGAACTGCTTCCGATACCGGACCAGGAGGCTTTTCACCTCGGCAAAGAATACGGCAATAACGGGCAGTGCAGCCCGGCTTACTTTACGTCGGGCGCCCTGATTCAATATCTCAGGAACCTTGAATCGGGCGGGATGTCCCGTTCTGAAATTGTCGAGCGGTATCTGTTTTTTACAGCAGGCTCCTGCGGCCCCTGCCGTTTCGGCATGTACGCGGCCGAGTATCGCCAGGCGCTCGAAAACGCGGGCTTTGACGGATTCCGGGTCCTGCGTTTCCAGCAGGATGAGGGCATCCGGCAGAAAAACCAGGCGCCGGGATTAAAATATACGATTGATTTCGGCTTGGGAATGCTCAAGGTTCTCTATCTCGGAGATATACTGAACGACCTTACCCACAATATTCGCCCATATGAAATAAATCCCGGAGAAACAGATCGGGTTATGGATCTTTGCGTCAAGGATATCTGTGATCACCTGCAAACTTACAAAGCCCCAGATCTTGCGGATGTCACACCGGGATGGGTGACATCCTACCTGGCTAAGAGAAATTTTCAGCGCCACCTTTTCAGCTTTCTGTACAAGATGCGACAACACCTTCATGGCAGGGAATTCAAGGCCGTACTGGAAAGATGTCGCCAACGTATCGATGGTATCGCTATAGACCGAATGCGCCTGAAGCCGGTCGTAAAAGTCATCGGCGAATTCTGGGCACAGACCACCGAAGGCGGCGGCAACTATCAGATGTTCAGGTTTCTGGAACGGGAGGGTGCACAGGTCCAACCGGAAGCAATCGGGACCTGGATCGCCTATCTCCTGGCCCATGCGAGAATGCAGATGTACCCGCGCCGGGGAATGGATGCCCAATGTGTTGAACCTGGCCGGTGGGACCTGCGGCAACGTTTCCTGAATGAGATAAACTTTCATAAGAAACGCGCGCTCCTGGTTACGGGCGAGAAACTTTACGCCCATCTGTACCATAAAGTGATCCACTCTCTGGGTAAAACAGCGCACAGGCTGGTTTCTCAGGAAAAGCTGGCCGAAATGGCGAATCCTTATTACAACGCCTTGGCGCGAGGCGGTGAGGGTTACCTGGAAGTCGGCAAGAACATTTACTACCATACTAATAAACTGTGCCACATGGTTCTGAGTCTGAAACCGTTCGGTTGCCTCCCCTCATCACAGTCCGATGGAGTTCAGTCGGCCGTCATCAACAAGTTCAAGGATATGACCTATCTTCCAATTGAAACGTCAGGAGAAGGAGAGGTCAACGCACATAGCCGCGTTCAAATGGCCCTGGGCGAGGCCAAAGCCAAGGCTAAGCTGGAATTCCAGGAAGCGCTGGCAAAAATAGGGAGGCCGATCGAAGACATCCTCGACTACGCCTCCGAACATTCGGAGCTTAACCGCCCACTATATCCTGTTCCGCATCACGATGGAGTTGCCGGAGTGGCGGCAAACTTCATACTGCATGTAAATGACCTTATGTCCGGACGTGCGGCATTAAAAAACTAATTTGAAAATCAAAGATGAAATTCTGAGATTTGTATCGGGAGAATCCAGTGACTGCAGTTAAATTTCATGCCGGTATTGATGTAGGTTCCACAACTGTCAAAGCTATTGTTGCAGATGCGGACACAGATGATATCGTGTGGAAAGACTATCGCCGCCATGAAACCCGCCAGGTGGCAACCGACAACTGCCGGACCTTTATGACCGGTTCCGGCGGAAACATGCTGGCGGATATGATCGGGGCGAAATTTGTCCAGGAGGTTCTTGCCGCTTCTCTTTTGGTGGAAAAACGATGTCCGGAAGCAGCCTCGTTTGTAGAAATAGGAGGCCAGGATGCCAAAATCGTCATTATGCGCAAAGAACCTGAAAGCGGCCGGATAAAAAAGATCCCCTCAATGAACGACAAATGCGCCGGCGGAACGGGTGCGATCATCGATAAAATCAGCACCAAACTTGGCATACCTCTGGAGGATTTGTGCCATCTTCGCTACAGGGGATTGCGCGTACACCCGGTTGCAGGTAAATGCGGAGTATTCGCAGAAACCGACATCAACGGATTGCAGAAACAGGGCATCCGTCCGGAGGAATTGATGGCCTCCCTTTTCGAAGCCTTCGTACTGCAAAATCTTAAAGTGCTGGCACGGGGACACACATTGCTTCCCCATGTTCTATTGCGTGGAGGGCCGAATGCGTTCATTCCCGGCATGCAGGAAGCCTGGCAGCAAAATATCGCTCTGATGTGGAAAGAGCGCGGGATCCCCATACCTGAAGGCGCATCTCCGGAGGATCTGATCCGGGTGCCGGAAAACGCTGAATATTATGGAGCCTTGGGGGCAATAGAGTTCGGCAAAGAAGAGGATCTCGACGTCGGACGTTATCTCGGACTTTCCCGTATTGAGGACCTCGTTAAGGATCGTTCGGCCGGCCGTAGACGGGGTGGACAGGGAATGCCGGCGCTGGTCGGTTCGGAGAAAGAAGTCGAAGATTTTCTGAATACCTATGCGCCTCCGCGTTTCGAACCACCCAAATTCAAGCCGGGAGACATCGCCAGGGGCTTCATCGGAGTCGACGGCGGCTCCACATCGACGAAGGCCGTACTACTTTCGCTTGAAGGTGAAGTGTTGGCAAGAGCCTATCAACTCTCCAAAGGCAATCCCATTAAAGACACGGTTGAAATACTGGAGAAACTGCGCAAACAGGTCGAAGAACAGGGCGCGAGCATTGAGGTATTAGGAGCAGCAACCACGGGATACGCAAAAGATACACTGAGGGATGTCATCTGCGCCGATGTCGCCCTGGTTGAAACAGTCGCCCACACAAAGTCTGCGCTGCACTATTACGACATACCGGATGCCATCGTGGATGTAGGCGGACAGGATATCAAACTGATTATTCTTAAGGACGGTCGTGTTAAGGATTTTAAACTGAACACGCAATGCTCGGCAGGCAATGGATACTTCCTTCAGGCAATATCGGAAGGATTTGGATTTAAGGTGGAACAGTTTGCCGATATTGCATTTACAGCCCGCGAAATGCCCATATTCCCCTATGGCTGTGCCGTTTTCCTGCAATCGGATATCGCCAGCTTCCAGGGCCAGGGGTATAAAGCAAACGAAATTCTTGCCGGACTTGCGGCTGTATTGCCGAAAAACGTCTGGCTTTACATAGCCAAAATCCCTAATCTGCCCGAGCTGGGCACACGTTTTATACTGCAGGGCGGAACGCAGAACAATCTTGCGGCCGTGAAAGCCCAGGTGGATTTTATCCGGCAGCGGTTTCTAAGTTCCGGCAAAACACCCGAAATTATCGTACACAAACACGCAGGAGAGGCCGGCGCCATCGGAGCGGCATTCGAAGCCATGACCTTATGGCAGCAGGGCAGGAAGACCTCGTTCATCGGCCTGGATGCTGTCAGACACATTGAATACCGAACTACCGTCGGAGAAGAAACCCGTTGCAGTTTCTGCAAGAACAACTGTCTACGCACTTTCATCGATATAGGCTCAGGAAACGGTTCGGGATTATCGTCGGGGAATGGAACAAGAAGACTTATTGTAGCAACATGCGAGAAGGGCACAGTGGAAGATGTGAGTGACATGAAGGCCATCCAGGCTGAGCTCAACGCAGCCCGCAAGGCAAATCCGAATCTTCTCGATTATGCCGGTCTTCACAACCTTCTTTTTGAAAAACATAAGAAGAAACCGATCGACTGCATTTTCTTTCCAATGTTCGATGTCCTTCGCTCATCGCTCGTAAATATCCGGGCGAGCAATGCGTGTCCAACCACTGCCCTGACGCCTGAGGTGGTCCGGGCCGCTTTCACCAAGGAGGCAAACCTTTTCGCCCAAAATGGAATCCGCTATCTATATCCGATTCTGGACATGTCCCGTCCTTACCTTCTTGCCAGGCAGATGTTCGCCGAATGGCGGTCAATTCTCGGTCTTTCCAGAACAGAAAATTTGGAAGCTGTAGAGGCAGGTTATAAGGCACTGGATCAATACGAAATTTCCCTACGGCGTAAGTCCCGTGAAATTATTGACGGTCTGGAAAAGGAAGGCGGAGTCGGAATAGTACTGCTGGGACGGCCGTATCACCACGACCCGGGGATTAGCCAGGGAATTCCGGAGGAACTGCAAAAGCGAGGGTACCCGGTTTTTTCACAGTCGACACTTCCACTGGACCAGGATCTTCTGGATCGTCTTTTCGGAGAAGAAGTAAAAGAAGGCATTATTTCGCATCCTCTGGACGTAAGTGACGTCTGGAAACACACATTCTCATGCAATAGCTCTAATAAAATCTGGGCGGCAAAATTCACCGCCAGGCATCCCAACCTTGTTGCGGTTGAATTGTCTAATTTCAAGTGCGGCCACGATGCTCCCATTTACGCGACTATTGAAAAAATTATCGAAACATCCGGAACTCCATACTTTGCCTTTAAAGACATTGACGAAAACAAACCTGCCGGATCCATCAAGCTCCGTGTTGAAACAATTGATTATTTCCTGAAGCGATACCGTAAGGAGCTTCAGGAGAAGATGTAGGGGCGAACCTTGTGTTCGCCCATTCTATCTCACCAGGCTATAGTTCTCTGTTCTGAGTTCTAAGTTCTGAGTTCTAAGTTTGAGGGGCGTGCGCATAAAAACCATGCGTGCGCATAAAAACCATGCGTGCGCATAAAAACCATGCGTGCGCATAAAAACCATGCGTGCGCATAAAAACCATGCGTGCGCATAAAAACCATGCGTGGCAACAGCCGCATGCAGTCACCTCGCTTCGCTTACTTCGTTGCCGCTGTAAGAATTTTGTGGGAAATGCGGGCTAGTCTGTACACTTAAAACTCAGAACTTTCAACCTGAATTCGTGAGGCCGTCGAGAGGCACAGGCGGAAGGAGTATTCGTTTATTTTTTGAAGAGATCTAGGAAAGCCTGACGATTGCTGTCTTCAACTTTAGGAGCGGCGCCGCTTCCCTTCTTTTCAATCAGCACCTTCGCCTCAAACAACGGGCATAGGTTGTTGGAACTTTTATCGGCCACCCGGACTTCAACCGGCTTAACGCATTCGTTTAACGCCGCAGGATCAAAGTTCAGACAATTCCGGCAAGTATGAAGATCCGTACCGCAATGACTGCATTTATCTGTGACCTGTATCTGGTCACTTAGCTGTATTTCCGAAGCGCAGTTGTTGCATCGCGTCACCAGATGAAATTTGGTCTCAACTCTTCCTCCAGGTCCCTTCTGTCGCGGAGGTGGTTTCGGTTTTTTTCCCCGGTCCGAATCCATATAACCGGCCTGACGATATTTTCTGGACATTTCTCTCCTCAGCCCGTGGTAACTCATTCTGCCCCTTCACTGTATCCGCCTGTTAAAAACATGCCCCGGAGCGTGCTCTCCGGAGTACCGATTGTTATAGATCAAGTCAGCTTTGGAGGACCTTCAACTTTCGTATCGTCGCTCTCTCAGTTAGGGGCTGGAGGGCTTTTATACGGCGGCAGCTTCGGTCTTATCTTTGTCGTTGTAAGAATAAAGGATGTTTGGCTGCTGCCGGAACTGATGAAACTTAAGTTTATCATATATGGAAACACAGGTCGAATCCGAAATGACGTTCACTTGCATGGCATACATACCCTTTGAGCCGATGAAAATTTGTCATAAAAATGCTGGCTGGCCTATTTCTTGATTTCGATTTATAATTTTCGATTTTGTGAAAGAGGCGAAATCATGGCAGAGGATTTAAACAATATACGTTCCATCTCTACGGACAACTTTGAGGATTTTATTCAATCCGGCAACCAGGACGACTTTGTTACAGCGGTACGATTAGCTGGAAGCCGGATTCTCGTGGACCTGCATATCGAAGAAGACCACTTCAAAAAAATTCAGGAAGAGATAGAGAAGGACTCCTCGTATCAGGATATTAAAAACTCCTGGGAAGATCTTGCGCCGGAAGAAAGAACCGCGAAATGGAGAGAGCAACTGGAACGCATCGTTAAAACCGCCTATTTGAGCAGGCCATACTGCCTGCGTTGCGGGGAATGCTGCAGCCGGGTCAGCCCTTCCCTGCATTTTGAGGATCTCGGGCTTTTCAATAAGGGAATCCTTCAATACAGGGATGTCTATACGCTCAGGAAAGGCGAACCGGTCCTGAATAATATCAAAGGCAACCTGGATACTCTTTCGCAGGAACTGATCAAGATAAAGGAAGATCCGGAAAGCAGACAATGCAATTTCTATCAGGAAGAGGAAAAAAGTTGCCGGATTTACGAGCAGAGACCTCTACAGTGCAGAACTCAGGAATGCTGGAACCCACAGGCGCTCGAGCAGCTCTGGAACAGAGACAAGTTAACAAGACAGCATTTTCTGAATGACGATGCCGATTTCATGGAATTGGTTGAGATACACGAACAACGCTGCTCAACGGAGAACCTGGACCGTGCCATAAAAAAATACTGGGAAACAGGGGAAACAAC
>JARRLM010000380.1:0-3331 GCA_037386985.1 Acidobacteriota bacterium
GCCCCTGATCAAAATTAAAGGGCTAACCAGGTTTTTACCCACCGTGAATAGTCTTCATTTCCTCCCTCTCGAGCGCATATGCCAAGCTTTTGCCTTCTAAAGATGATCGCCTCCATCATTTCCGCCGATATTTCAGCATTTATCAAAGGTAAATCTTCAGCTGACTTAGAAGATGATCGCCCCACTCTTTGGGATTTATCTCCTAAGTATACTATTTTTAACGAATTTCAGGCAGAGACATTCCAGATGGTGTCAGTTTGGCATGGGATTAGCAATACGAGAGAGCAAGCGCGACAAAGTAACGCCCATGATCTTGACGAAAATTGCGCTTATAGAAAAGAACCAAGATCATAAACCAATAACCAGTAACCAAGGAGATAAGCAAATGAACCAGCAATTGAACAATACGACTACAGAAGATAGAGTTGAAGCCTTTGTGGGACAGGTTGTGAACGACATTGCCGCCGCCTACTCAGGCGTATTGACCAAGGTCGGCCATTCGTTGGGACTGTATAAAGCTATGGCTCAAAATGGTACGATCAGTGCCGTTGAGCTTGCCGAGAAAACCGGGACCAGCCGGCGCTATGTACTGGAATGGCTCAACAACCAGGCCGCGGGCGGGTATATCGATTATGATCCGGTTCAAGGCAGGTATAAGCTGCCTGTCGAACATGCCCCTGTATTGGCCGACGAGGACAGTCCGTTCTTTCTGGCCGGAAGTCTTGGCAGTCTTACGGCCATTTACAAGATAGAAGAAAAACTGACGGAAGCCTTCAAAACAGGCGGAGGCATTGGTTGGCACGAGCAGGACGAGAGCCTGTTTTATGGGACGGAATTCTTGTTCCGCACCGGCTACAAAGCGCACCTGACATCGGAGTGGATACCAGCGCTGACTGGAATTGACGAGAAACTCAAAACAGGTGGGACTGTGGCGGATGTGGGTTGTGGACACGGCGCCTCCAGTATCGTCATGGCCCAGAACTATCCCAAGGCGTCTTTCATAGGGTACGACTATCATAAGAAATCCGTTGATGTCGCACGCCAGCGAGCAAAAGAAGCAGGCGTCGAAGACAGAGTACGTTTCGAGGTGGCTTCAGCTAAAGACTACCCCGGTTCGAATTACGATCTCATCTGCTTTATGGATTGCTTGCACGATCTGGGAGATCCGCTCGGTGCTGCCCGGCATGCTTTCCAAGCTATTGCCGAGAGCGGCTCCGTGCTCCTGGTGGAACCTTATTCTAGTGACCGCATCGAGCAGAACCTACATCCCATCGGCCGGCTCTTTTACGCTGCTTCGACAGCCTTCTGCACGCCAAACTCGCTATCCCAGGAAGTCGGAAGCGCCATCGGAGCGCAGGCAGGAGAAGCCCGGTATGCAGATATCATGTTCCAAGCCGGTTTCCGAAAATTCAGACGCGCCACAGAGACACCTTTCAACCTGATATTTGAAGCGCGCAAGTGAAGCCCCGATAAACACCTTCGGACTGAGGGATCTGTTCCCGGAATGGCAGTTCCGTGAACAGATCCGCTCCAACTGATCCGATGATCAGGCCCAGTCCGGTGGTTAGAAGGAAAAAGATAAATGGATGACCTGATTTTCGCATCAGTTAAGGATTTAGCGCAAGCTATAAGGGCAAAAGAGGTTTCATCAGAAGAAGTTGTAAAAGCTTACCTTCAGCGCTTTGACGCCGTTAATGGTCAGCTCAATGCTGTTGTGCAATTAACGCCAGACAATGCTATTGATCAGGCCTGAGAAGCCGACGCGGCCATCTCCCGGGGTGATATCAAGGGGCTTCTGCATGGCATCCCCATGACCATCAAGGATTCGTTTGAAACAGCGGGCATGATCAGCACAGGCGGAACAAAAGGGAGGGCAACCTTTGAGCCGGATCAGGACGCTACAGCGGTGGCAAGATTGCGTGGCGCGGGAGCTATCTTGCTGGGAAAAACCAACACGCCGGAGTTGACCCTCGCCGGTGAGACGGACAACTTTGTTTACGGCCGTACGAACAATCCCTATGATCTGTCCCGAACCCCCGGTGGAAGCAGCGGCGGCCCGGCGGCCATCGTGGCATCAGGAGGGTCTCCGCTGGACCTTGGCAGCGACACAGCCGGAAGCATTCGCATACCGGCCCATTATTGCGGCATCGCCGGGATTAAACCGACCTCCGGACGCGTTTCCAGGACTGGTCATATAATATCTTTTGATATGGGAGCATTGGATGCGCTGACGCAGATTGGCCCAATGGCGCGCTTTGTAGAGGATTTAATCTTGACGCTTCCTATCATTGCAGGGCCTGACTGGTGCGATCCTGCAATCGTGCCAAAACCCATAGGAGATCCCAATTCAGTGGATCTCAAGCATCTTCAGGTAGCTTTCTATACGGATAACGGTATTACGCACGTCAGCGCCGCAACATCCAGAGTGGTTCAGATCGCCGTCCAAGCGCTCGCTGATACGGGCATGGTGGTTGAGGAAAATCGCCCTCCTGAAATCGAACAGTCGGCTGCGATATGGGATCAACTTTTAATATCCGATGGCGGCGCCAAAGTGGCAAAACTGCTCCGGACGGCCGGGACTACACAGATGCATCCATCCATTCAATGGACACATGCCGCAAAGGCAATGTCAATTGATGAATACAGCGACTTGTTAACTCGTTGGAATCTGTTTCGCAGCAAGATGCTCTCATTCATGAAGCGATACGACCTGATTATCTGTCCAGTGAGCCCATCACAAGCTGTACCGCATGGTGAGGTACGTGGCCCTGAGTTCAGTTACACCAAGCCATTCAACTTAACCGGTTGGCCAAGCATAGTCTTTCGTGGCGGCACTTCGCCCGAGGGACTGCCCATAGGAGTGCAGTTAGTGGCCCGTCCATGGCGAGAGGACGTTGCCCTGGCTGCCGGCCGGTATCTCGAGTCAATTCTTGGTGGATGGCAACGCCCGCCTGAGCAAAGTAAATTTATCTGATCTTTGGTTCTTATTTTCTATGGATCCGATGCATTCTCAAACGATGGACTTCCATATATACAGTTTATATGATCCTCATACATAAATATAATTCTGCAACCGATTCGCTCTCAAAAACCGAATTTTTATCTATTCAGTTTCAGCCATTTTTCTGCTCAAAGTGCTTCATAAAATCAACAAGGGCTTCTATTGCTGCGAGTGATGTTGCATTATAAATCGACGCACGGCAACCTCCCACGGATCGATGGCCTTTAAGACCACCCATTCCGTTTTTAAGCGCCTGCTCAACAAACTGTTTTTCAAGAGTTTCATCCGGAAGACGAAATGTGACATTCATCATAGAACGACTATCCGTTT
>JARRLM010000381.1:0-1604 GCA_037386985.1 Acidobacteriota bacterium
CCAGACCGGGCGATCGGCCCTACAGACGATCAGCTCTACAGGGTGGAAGAAGAATTCAACGACAGCGACCTGGCGGCACGTCTCGATAAAAATCCCGAAGAACTGGCTGCAATGCCGATCCACGAAAAGCGCGATCTGTTGATGACTCACCGGAAGGAACAACTGCGCATGCTCATCGATATCTACTATCAGGAGCGAGGCTGGAATTCTCTCGGAATTCCAATGCCGGAAACGCTCAAGCAATTGGGGCTCTGGGAGTTCCTGGATGAAAAAAGCCGCTCCACCATCATAGAACTCACCAGTGAAGAAAAAAAGAACACCGCAGAGACGCAGAGATTCGCAGAGACAATGAATGAAGCGTAAGGGCGAACCTTCCGCCTTCGCCCCGTGACCGCATTATTCCGATTTTTCCAATATGCTTTTCAACCGCTCGACTTCATCCCGGAGCTTTTTTTCGCGGGAATGGATGGAAAAAAGATACAGGGCCAACAGTATCCAGATGGCCATATAGGCGGCAAAAAGGTAGTTCATGGTATTCATTGCAGAATTCCTTTCATCCTGTTTGTCTCCGTGCGTCGATAGATCCATTCAATCCTGTTCCGCATCCGCTCGAGATAAAAACGTCGGCGGAGAAGAAACAGGAAGAGAACCAGGAAAGCAGCCATACAGGTATAAAAAGCCAAGCGCATAGATGGATCCGGAAGACCTTCGGTCTCCAGCATCGGAGACGGGTGAATATCGCGCCACCAGCGAATGGAGAACCATACCAGCGGGGCGTCCGCAAAAGCGACAATGCCGAAAACCGCCGCAACCATGGCTTTCCGGTTTGGATCTACGAAACTCTTCCGGATCAAAAGATACACGGCATACAACAGGCATAAAACAAAAGCGGACGTAAGCCGCGGCGACCAGGTCCACCAGACGAACCAGACCGGCTTCCCCCAGATCGAACCTGTAATCAACAGCATGCAAAAAAACAATAATCCTGTTTCCGCGGATGAAAGCGCCAGGGCGTCCCACCAGCGGTTTTTCCGGAAGACATACATCAGCGAAGCGACAAAATTCAGGGCGAAGGCGGTCAATCCCGTGATCGCCGCCGCTACATGAAAATAGAAAATACGCTGGATATCCCCCATAGTCTTCTCGGTGGGGGCACCGATAAGCGCCATATAAAGAGCGAAGGACATGCCGGCAAAAAGAAGAATAAAAAGCAGAATGTCCACACCACGTTGCAGCTGAACCTTCATCGTCACTCCTCCAGAACGTGTTCGAAAAGCAGATAGGATATGGTACCGAATATGATTGTGAATGCGGACATAATTGTCAGCGGAAGTTTCAATCCGGCATCATCGGAAGAATTCAGTATGACATCCGTCGCCTCAACAGCATTGATCAGTATGGGTAGAATGACGGGAAAAAGCATCAGCGGCAGCAGGACTTCCCTCAGCTTGGTATTTACGGAAATCGCAGACAACAGTGTTCCGACGGCCGTGAAACCGAGCGTGCCGACAACAAATACCAGCAGAAGGTAGGGAATTTCAGCCCATACGGTTAAATTAAATAAAACCATGGCGATAATGAAAATGACCGCCTCGGCAATCAGC
>JARRLM010000381.1:1649-8403 GCA_037386985.1 Acidobacteriota bacterium
CCCCTGAAGGCAACCGTTTTCCTTTTCAGCTGCGAACAACCGGTTGAGACCCAGTGTTCCGGAAAATGCGAAGGCAACCCAAAGGATTCCCGGAACCGCCGGGCGGATGGTGTCGTGCAGGGATCCCAGAGAGAAATTAAAGATCACCAGAACGACTATTCCGAAAAACAGCATCGAGGTCAGAGAATCTTTTGTCCTGAACTCGATGAGCAAATCTTTCCGGAATATGGACCAGATTTTGTGCATAAAATATTGCTTTCGATTATCCCGACATGTGCTGGAGTTTTTCCCTGAATTGTTCGTAACTCAAGGTTGACTTCGGGACATCCAGGGCAACAGTCCCATTTTCTATCACCACAAGCCTGTTGGCAATTTCGTATCCCATATACGTATCATGAATGGTCATGATACAGGTCCTGCCTTCAGCATGAATTCCGGCGAGAAAGTTTTTGAAGAAATCAGCTCCCGAAGGATCCAGGCCCGTGAACGGCTCATCCAACAGAAGGATGTCGGGATCGTGAAGAAAAGCCCTGGCAATCGCCAGTCTTTGCTGCATTCCCCTTGAAAAATTACGAACCGGTTCACGCTCCCTCCCAGCCAGGCCTACCTGCTCCATTCTCTGCCTGAGATCCGATTCATCTGCTGATGCATCCATCATATGCGCGTAAAAACGCAGATTTTCCAACGCGGTCAGATCCATGTAAAGAGAGGTTTCGTGTGAAAGATACCCGATACTGCCCCGTACAAATCCACCTGATCCCGGTTGCGGTGGCTGGATATTCAATGTACCGGAGGATGGACTGGACAGTCCGGCTATGATTCGCAGAAGCGTTGTCTTTCCTGCACCGTTTCTCCCGAACAGCGAAACGAATTGCCCGGCAGACACAGACAGGTCCAGGTTGCGAAGTGCTGAGAATCTTCCGAAGTGTTTTGACAGCGCCCGAACTTCAATCATAGTAGTTCTGAGTTCTGAGTTCTGGGTTTAGAACCTAAATTCCCTGTATCTCGAAACAGTACATTATCGTTTCTTGAGAAGGACGTAAATGCGGCGAAGCATGCGTTTCCCGTCTTCCCGCTGCCGCAGATATTCTCTTTGCCCGATCGATCCCGTTTCATGCTGGGAGTCCAAATCTGCAAGACTGTTCAGCAGAACTTCCCTGCGATCCTTAAGCTGCCGTTTTGAAGTACCCGCGGATCCGGAAGTGTCGCTGCCGGTACGGTTGAACGCATACCAGAGGACCAGAATAAATCCCATCAATAGGAGGGAACCGATCACTCCCGTGTTTCTTCCAATATCATTCGGTATGGATTGAATACCCGACCCCGCTGCCGCACTCGAAGATTCCTGTTGGGCGACCGGCGTCCCCCCGGAGAAAATCCATTCAACCCCGGTCCCGGCTTCAACAGGATCGCTTCGATAGACTGCAATATTGTTTTCAGGATCGGTTCTGATCTTGGACAGGCCCGTACCCGATAGTTCCATATCCATAGGAATCACCGCGATCTCTATCGAGGAAACCGGGGAAAAAAACTTTTTTATGTAGGTGTAGCTCCTGTTCTCATATGGCAACAACTGAAAAACCTCCACAGTGGTTTTCCCCGGGCGCAGAGGATACAGGCTGTAGTACGTCTGTCCGTCAGGGCTTTCCAATGCGGATTGAGAAACGGGCATGGATGAACCGGGAGCCGTGATTCGTATCTGGGGAAACTCTTCTATCGCCGGCGCTTTGGAAAACCGGAAATTCCCTTCAGGATTCATGAAGGTTCTGGGCGGGTCGGTTTCATTCACGATAACGACAGTATCAAGGGACTGCAAATGATTCCCCGTTGCCTGGAAAACCATCTGAAATTCCTGCACCCGGATATTCATCATCGAGGTTGTGGCTTCAAAGATATCCAGTTCAACAGATGCATGCCCGGAATCATCAAAACTGAACTGCTTATTGTAGTTCGTATCCTGATAAACAGCGCGCAACATCAACATTGAATGAAGGGGAAGGTCCTCAATATGGAATTTGCCGGCCGCGTCGGTTACCGCCGTCCGGATGATACTCATTCCTGCGCTCAGGGCCAGGATTTCCAGCGGTACGCCGCCCGGCACAATAGCGGTATCGGTTCTGTTGACCAGCCGGCCTTCCAAAACTCCTGTATCCTGTGAAAAAGCGGTCGAAATCATGAACAGCCATACCAGAATCACGGGAATTCTGAAGCAGTACTTTCCATAAAATTTACCCATTGCCATTTTTGACCTTCAACTTTCGACCTTTATTGAAGCCTGTGGCCGCAATCAGCGCAGAAATTCTTTCCGGGAATGATATCCGCGCCACAGGAAGAACATTTTGTTCCCTTTTTGTGGGAGTTCGATGCATCCGCAATATCCCCATTCTTTTTGGAAGCAATATCCTTTTCGATGGATTCATCCAAATGTTCCGAAGCCCCTATCTGTTCGAGTTTCTGCAGGATCACTGCCGCATCAGTTTTATATCCGGCTTCAAGCTGCCGGAAATCCTCATCCGATAAACGGCCCATTTCGTATTCGAAAGCCAGGTCTTTAAGATTTCTGTATATAGCCGTTTTCCTCTCAATCAGGCGATCCAATTCAGTTTCGGCCAAAAACTCAATATCCAGGCTGTCGTCCGACTTTCTGAATAGCGGAAATAAGACAAAAATCCCCGCAAGCGCCGTTAATACCGTACAGGATAATAGAAGGATTATTTTAATCTCCATAAACGTCGTAGTCTGAAGTTGAGAGTTTATAGTTTGAGCTTCCGGCTCTTTGGGCCTGAAAAAAATTCCCCCTCAGGCTTAAACCGATCAGGGACTACCATTTTCATCATGTATTGCATCATGCTCTACCGACTGCCGACCGTTTGTTGGGTAGCAGCGTTATTACCGTGCCGAAAATCATCATCGCCGCACCGACCCAGATCCAGTAAACAAGAGGGTTCACATATGCCTTAATCTCGAAGGTCGACCCATCGTTGGACCTGCCGGCGAACACCACATAAAGATCCTCTTTGGGAGTGCTGTACAGCGCCACTGTTGTGGTGGTCTGTCGGGATCCGGTTTTAAAAATGCGCGTTTCCGGCGTCAAGGTTCGAATTCCCCTGCCGTTTTTAAATACATCGAGAACTACTTCGCCGTATTCATAATTGGGCGTTTGCCCCTCCCGGTATTCTCTCATTTTCAAAGAATAGTCTCCGATCCCGAATTCCTGACCCGAAGCGGAATTGTCAGTTCGGTGCATGCCTTTGCTGATTCGAACCTGGGGAAATTCTTTCTTGTATATATGATAAGCGTTTTATTTGTGAGTCTGTATCTCGTTATTGCCGCTGCAAAAAAACTCTCTTCTTTACTTCTGACACGGATTAAGGAGGCTTTCAGAAATTCTTCGATGATGGTGACGAGAACAAAACAACAGAGGGTCAAACAGGCAATGGCATAGAAATGACGCATCCCCCCGACAAGAAGACCGATGCAGGCAATGCAGGAAAAGAGAACGGGCCAGAAAATGGATCTCCTCAAACTTTTTGCTGATGTTTTGCGCCATGCGAAGAGCGGTCCCACTCCGGTAAGAACAAGAAGCAGGAGGCCGATCGGGATATTAATATTGTTGAAAAATGGAGGACCGACAGTAATTTTAGTGCCACGAACCCACTCCGATAAGACCGGGAACATGGTTCCCCAGAATATTGCGAAACAGGCGACCACCAGAACCAGATTGTTGAACATAAAAGCGCTTTCCCGGGAAAGAATGGAATCCAGCCTGCGTTCGCTCTTCAGGTAGGTTCTACGGTCAATAACGAGATACAGACTCACAAATAAAACGCTTATCATATATACAAGAAAGAATTTCCCCAGGTTCGAATCAGCAAAGGCATGCACCGAACTGACAATTCCGCTTCGGGTCAGGAATCAACAAGGATGATATTCCATATCTTCAGCATCCCTTTCCGTTCCTGGACGATAATGGAATGCAGAAAAGCGGTGCTCACCAGCCACGGCATCAATGAAGAATTTTCAATAGGATCCCAGCCCCAGTAGCCTCCCCAGCCCAGAACGACGTATGCCCACTTGCCTCCAAGAATCAGCCCCGCTCCAAGAAAAATCCATGCCAGGATAGTCCAGCGCCTTGTCGTTCGAATCCAGGTATCTCCCAACTGTCTGCTTAAAAGAGCCCCAATGGCAAATGCAAAGGGAACAACAAAACCGATCAGCCCCAGATACAGAATAGGAGGATGGATTACCATCGCCCAGTGATGGAGAATTGGGTTCAATCCCTGGCCGTCGGCAGGCAAAAACTGCTGGACTGTTCCGTCGGAAAAAACCTGCACAAGCCGGTTAAAAGGATTCGAGAAGAAAATATTCAGGAAGAGGAACAGAGAAAGATCCGTCATCAGAATCGCCAGGACGTAAGGCATCATACCGCGATACCTGTTACGGTTCTGGAAGATTGCGATACCGCAAAAGATGGCCGTTATAAAGACCCATAGAAGCATCGATCCGTCATGCGCACCCCAGACTGCGGCGATTTTGTAAAAAACCGACAAGTCGCGGTTGCTGGTACTGGCCACATGGGATATGGCAAAATTATCGGTGACAAGAACGTAAACCAGTGTGCCAAAAGCCAGAGCCGTACACCCGGTTGCTGCATATGCAGCATTCTCTGCGCTTTTGCTCATACGCGATTGTCGCTGGGAGATTCCCGTCAGGGATGCGATCAGGGCATAGAGAGAAAGACAGAGAGCTAAAAGAAGGCAGAAATTACCGAAATTGGCCATTCAATTTCCTAATAGAAAAGAACTCAATGAATCCGTAAATTTAGAACGTATTCGCTATACCTCAAATTTTGGGGTTCCATAAGAAGCCAGGAGCCAGAAGTAAGGAGCCAGAAGTTAATAGTTAAAAGTTTGAAGTTCTGAGTTCTAAGTTCTGAGTTCTGAGTTCTGACTCCTGACTTCTACTCTTCTTTAGACAACAAAAGATCCGATCTTCTGAAACAGTGCTATAAGAAATACTATTGAGACGTTCTGTCGCTGTATTCCGCTTCGTATTTTGATGCACACTTGGCTTCGATATGGCGCGCCTGAAAAACACCGTCGGGGGCAATATTGCCTTCCACCAGAGCCTTGGATCCATCCGTAAAAGTGTCCGGAATGATATCATCGCCGATGTAGCGAACCCTTACACTGTTATCTCTGCTGCTGATAATAAATTCCATCTGCGGCTTGCTCCTGTCGATGGAACCCGACACCACATCTCCGGCAACTTTGACGGTCTTGCCCTGCAGGCTGTCCTGCATCGAGCTATATTCGTCAACCGTGATGTAATACGCCTTGCTCTCCTCAAACCCGACAAAGCCCAGCCAGGTCAGTGCAGCAATGACTACTACGCCCCCGATAATGAACTTCAACCTCGCAACCATACTTAACCTCTGATTCTATGCAGCTTCTTCGAACATAATAAATTCAGACAGACCAAATGATGAGTATACCATCCAATAAAGCTAAAACGGCACCCGGCCCGGATTTTTTAGAGAGCCCGCATATACTCCGGTCGCAGCAAAACCGGATCCTTCTTCTCGAGAACCTCCCGGATCAATAAGAGCGCACGTTCCTTCTCCTGCGGCATTCGAATTCGCAGAGGCAGATAATTGGAAGCGTGGTTGGAAGCGAAGAAGCAGTCGGTAAACCGGCAGTTGGCTATCATTGTCTCGAGTTCTCCGATCAGGTCAAAGGGCGTCGGCAGAATCAGTTTCCCTGATCTGAGATCCTCTTCAATCGGAGTTCCGGGAACAATAATCAGTGAAAGCGCGCCTACATATTCAGGATCCATTTCAGAAAGGACTTTCCCCGTATCCTCAGCGTGTGCCTGACTCAATTCCACACCGCCAATACCGAGCAGAACGGTCACCGAAAGCGTAATTCCGGCTGCCTTAACCCGTTTTGCCGCCCGAATCATCTGCTCGACAGTGGCGTTTTTCCTGATCCGTTTCAGAACTTCCCGGTTTCCGGATTCCAGTCCCAGATAGACGATACCCAGTCCGCGAGCTTTCAACTCTTTCAGTTCGTCCACATCCTTTTTGAGAACATCCACCGCATTTGCATAGATCCCGACTCTTTCAAGTCCGTCAATCCTAAGCTGCAAGTATTCAAGAATCCGTATGAGCTCCGCCTGGGGAATAATCAATGCGTCACCGTCGGCCAGAAATACCCGCGGGATTGACCCCATTTCACTCGCTTCATCAATATCTTCTTTGATTTCTTCAAAAGATTTAATGCGGAATTCCCTATCCCGGAAGGAATGGCAGAAGGTGCATCGGTTGTAGGAACAACCCACTGTCACCTGAAGAATCAGACTTTTCGCTTCGCTTGGAGGCCTGTAAATCATTCCTTCATACTTCATTCGTTTGTCTCCGCCAATCCTTGAATGTTCCACAGGCACATGGGAATCCTGCGGGAAATTCAGATGAACATTTTACAATAACATACCGGTTGTCCCAAAGGGAGGCTGAACCTCAGGATTGTCGGATGTGATTCTACCGGGTTTGACGGAGATCGACTCATCCCAAAATCACAGTGCCGGAATCGATGCTGAATCTGCGTTAGTCTTTTTATTTGTGTATTTAACAGGTGAAATTACCTAAAGATTTCGCAGAACGGTTACGATAACCTGAAAGCGAGCTGAAAAAGTATATTCCGTTCGAAATTCCCCCGTTCCGAGACAATAAAAAGGGGAAGTGGAATGGCTTAAG
>JARRLM010000382.1:0-3327 GCA_037386985.1 Acidobacteriota bacterium
GAGACTCTGTTGGAAAAGTATCCTTCCATGGATTGGCTTCTGGATCTGGGCCATGAAGCTTTGACTTTGACCGGGACGCTGATCCCCTTTTTAATCAGTGTATGTGCTTTTGGCCTGGCCTATCGACTTCTGCCGCGGGTGCGCATTACCTTCCGGGATGTCTGGCCAGCAGCTACGGTAACGGCGATTCTATGGGAACTGTCCAAAACAGGATTTGTCCTGTACCTGACAAAACATGCCGAGTTCACGAAGATTTACGGTTCCATCAGTGCTGTCATGGTCCTCCTGATCTGGGCATACGTGTCCTCGCTGATCCTTGCCTGGGGGGCGGAGCTGACCTCCGAAATCTGGAAAGAACGGCGGAAGATCGAACCGGGCGATAGAGAAGATTATCCATTTATAGGCGCAGTCTAAAAAAAGTTTACAGTCAATAGTTAGCAGTCAAATAGTCTCGCTGGCAAAATTATTTTCTCGCCTGGATTTTTAAAATTCAGCCTCCCCCCATTCATCCACTATAACTTTCAACTGTTACCTATTTACTGATTTTTAGCCATCAGCCTCCATAGGCCCACGCCTGAAACCAGGCAGATGAACAGGCCGAGGAGAAGTATTTTCAGTCCGGCATCTCCCTCTTTCTCGCCGATCAGCGTGCCCCAGGCGTAGAAGGACAGCATAAAAACGGCGTACCATAAGATTCCCAGCGCCGCCTTCCACCAGGATATAATCCAGCCTCGATCCCTGGCGTAAGCTCTGAAACCCGCAGCGACAAGAACGAAAAGCGTCCCCATTAAAAACCAGAAGATTTTGCTGTCGAAAAACATGCATCCCTCCTTACTTGCCCGGTTTAGTAATCGGTATGTCCAGATATTTTTCAGCCTCAAGATAGGAAGGCTCGGGACGGAAACTGGCAAAACGACCCAGGGGAGGTCGGTGATATTCGTCGACGTCAGGGTAGGGGAACAGATGTTTCTGGATTTGCAGCAAACCGCTGCTGACCGCACCGGTGGGATCCCGGGGATCGATTTTTCGCGCCACTTCATGAATCCAGTTGTCTTTGCGGCTGTATGGGCAGGTTGCAACGCAAAGGCGGCAACCCATTGGGCCCATCGTTTCCTGCCAGTAGTTGTAGCAGGCGCCGTTATTGATGTACCAGTGTTCGTACCCTCGAATGACAAGACCGTCCGGTGAGTCCTCCAGGGAGATGGCGCCTGAAGGGCAGGATTGAGCGCAGAGCTTGCACTTGTTACAGAACCTTGCGACGCCGAAATCGATCGGTTTGTCGATGATCATCGGCAGGTTTGTTGTCACGACAGCCATACGGCAGTTTCCTCCAACCTCCGGAGTGAGGCAAAATCCCGTGCGTCCCACTTCTCCCAGGCCCGCTTCCACCGCATGGGGTGGGACAATCAGGTCATAGTCTGTCAGGGGTGTGTGGGCGCGTGCGGGATATCCGAGGAATTTTATCATTCCTTCCAGCCGGATGGCTGCTGTGGAGACACGATCATAGGCATCGATGCTGGTGCCGAACTGCGGGTTGCTGAGTACGACATCCCATTCCATAGGGACACCGATAACTATTGCGTATTCCCAATGGGCCGGCATTTTTGAGAAATCGTAGTCCTGAGGACATCCTCGCCAGGCTTCCGAGTAGAGCCAGTTCGGGTTTGTTTTCGTGATTCCGACAAGAGTCGCTCCATATCGATGCGCCATTTCCTTAACGAATTCTGTGGCCAGTTCGGGGGATTTGAACGGGATCGGTCCGCTTGAGGGTCGTCCCATTGGATTGGGGCGGGGAAAGTCGGACACTTCCGGCGGGGCTGTGGGGCGCCTTAGCATGCCTCCATGAGCCGAGAATCCCGCTTCATAGGCACCCGCGAGCAAGTAGTAGTTGCCGAACTTTCTGGCGTCTTCACTGTGGTTGGGTATTGTTTCATTAAATGTCCGGTAGTCCCATTCGAGACGCTCCGGAAATTCCTTATAAAAGGCCTCCAGTTCCGGTACGAATTCCAGGTTTTCGATGGGATCGCCCAATTTCCAGTCCGGATGCCTCCGGAGCGTCTGTTGAAAATTCCGGACACGTCCGAAGACGTAGTCTGTTGTATGACTCGGACGGCGGATTTCTCCCACAGGTTCATGAGCCGGCCCTGCAAATTCAAAAGGTTTCCGATCGAAAAACTGGGTACCGGGATTGAAGGACTCCCATCCCGTATAGCTTTCAGAGGATTGGCCCGCTCGCTTGCCGGCCGCCACAAGAGTACCCGCCTGTATGGCGACCCCGGCAAATCCAGCAACCTTCAGAAGGTTTCGCCGTGATATGCCTTTGTTGGAAGTTTCAGTCATGTGTATCTCCTTATAATCAAGGTAATGCTGATGTGCGGGCATTATACATCAACAAACGGGTTTCCCGTTTCCGGTTTCCCGTTTCCGGTTTCCCGTTCAGGGTTCAAGGTTCAGGGTTGAAATGGTCTAAATGCTCAAAACATTCGAAATAGTCGAATATCAGAAGTATCCGACTCCCCGGTCACGGGTAGTCAGAATAGGACTATCATCAAAATACGTTCATACGTTCACACGTCGAATGTCGAACGTCGAAGATCAAAAGCCAATAAGTATGGTGTCAAAAAGGCTCGGAATAAGCATATACTTAACGGCGTATGGATCCGGTTACTTCCCTTATTTCTACGGCTGTAGTGCTTGGAGCGACATCGGGCCTTTCGCCGGGGCCGCTGTTGACGCTTGTCGTTGCCGAATCATTTCGAAAGGGATTCCGCGCCGGAGCCGCTGTAGCGCTTGCGCCCATTATGACAGACGCACCCATTGTTCTGTTGATGATAACGCTTGCAAACGCGCTCTCTCGCATGAATTTCGTGATCGGCGCGCTCTACCTGGCAGGTTCGGGGTACTTGGTGTATCTGTCCGTTGAGATATTCAGGATCAGAGTGATGGAGGTGGATGCTGCATCTAATATTCGTGCTTCCTTCGTGAAAGGGATCGTCGCCAACCTGCTGAACCCGGCTCCCTATGTTTTCTGGCTGACTGTGGGCGCTCCGCTGTTCCTGCAGGCAAAGGAAATTTCATGGACGGTTGTTGCGGCTTTCTTGGGAGCTTTTTACGGGCTTCTGGTTGGTGCAAAACTCCTGTTGGCGGTGTTGATTGGAAGAAACAGGCATCTGCTGGAGGGCGGATATTATAAAGCCGTTATGCGGTTGATGGGAATTATCCTGTTGTTTTTCGCGTCGGTTTTCATCAAAAGCGGAGTTGAGAGGATGTTATTATGAAGCGTCTTCTCGTCAAGCAGTTCGTTGTGTCTTTGCACACCCGTCTACA
>JARRLM010000383.1:0-5968 GCA_037386985.1 Acidobacteriota bacterium
TAATGCCCGATTTTCGTGGTCTATCCAAGAAAACCGTCCTGAACCGTTGCATCGACCTGGGCATTCATTTGCAATCCGAGGGATCAGGAGTAGCGATCTTTCAGTCCCCTTCTCCGGGGAGCGAGGTTCCTGTGGGGGGATACTGTAACGTGAAATTTACGAAAACAGATTTGAAGAGAAAGGTAGCGGGTTTAGAAGTGCATCCGGCGGCTCGGCAAGGAAATCCACAGCTGTCCTCAAGCATTTCGCCCTGAAAAAAGGATCAGTATGTTTTTACGAACAGCACTGGAACAGATTCCCGGAATAGATGCTGCTGGAATAGCCGATGTGCGCATCCAGGGAATTTCCTACGATTCCCGGGCCTGCCGCGAGGGATACCTGTTCGTCGCAATAAAAGGAGAAAAATCGGATGGAGCCTGCTTCATCGGTCAGGCAGTCTCCAGGGGAGCTGTAGCCGTTGCCGCCGAAAGTCCCGTAGATCTTTCTGAAAACATCACGCGCGTGAAGGTTCCCGACGCACGCAGGTTTCTGGCAGACATTTCGCGGATCTATTACGGGGATCCTGCATCAAAACTCGAGCTGGCCGCTGTGACGGGTACGAACGGCAAAACCACAACAACCTATCTTATCGATTCGATATTCAACAGTGCAGGAATTCATTCCTGTCTTACGGGGACGATAGAGATGAAGGCAGGCTCCCGGCTGGTCCGGAGCAGGCATACTACGCCGGAAGCTTCAGACCTTATCCAGTTCCTGAATCAGGCGGTAACGGAAGGATGCACGCACGGAACGCTGGAAGTGTCCTCCCACGCACTTTCCCTCAAGCGAGTCCTGGGGGTGCGGTTCAAGGTCAGCGTGTTTATGAACCTCACACGGGATCACCTTGACTATTACCGGACCATGGAAGACTACTTCGACGCCAAAAAGCTGCTTTTTTCACCCGAAAACGGCAATAACACCGAATCCGCCGTTATCAATATAGACGACCCCTGTGGGAGGCGGCTGCAGGATTATTTTGAGGGAAGGGTGATGGGCTTCGGTTTCAATCGGGAAGCGGAAATACATGTACTGGACTGTCATACCCGAGCAGACGGCACGGACCTGCGCCTTGCAACACCGAAGGGAGAAGCCCTCATTCAGGCCGGGCTGATAGGGCGGCACAACGTATACAACATCATGGCCGCAACCGGCGCCGCGCTCTGCCTGAATATCGACCTCGACAGGATCCGGGAAGGAATCGAAACCCTGAAGGTGGTTCCCGGAAGAAGCGAACGTGTGGATGCCGGCCAGGATTTTACCGTGATCGTGGACTATGCGCACACACCCGACGCACTGGACAACCTGTTGATGCTGGTATCCCAGCTTCCCCATAAAAGAATTATTACTGTTTTTGGCTGTGGGGGAGACCGGGACAGAAGCAAGCGTCCCGTTATGGGATCGATTGCCGTATCCAAAAGTGACATTTCGATCGTGACTTCGGACAATCCAAGATCTGAAAATGCGCTCGATATTATCAACGACATTGTATCGGGGATCCGGAAAGGATCCGGGGCTTATACCATTGAACCGGACCGGCGGGAAGCGATCGGCAAGGCCGTTTCTCTGGCTCGTAAAGGCGATATCGTCGTCATAGCCGGAAAAGGGCATGAAGACTACCAGCTCATCAATGATGTGAAGAAACCGTTCGACGATCGGAAGGTCGCCCGGGATATGATCCGTGAACGTCTGGTAAACCATGCCTAGTTTTATTCTTCCCGGTACAGTAGGGCCCTGCACAGCGGGGCGCGCTGAGCAGGAAGCCGGGAACCGAAAACGAGGAACGGGAATGAGAAACGGGAAACGGGAAACGGGAAACGGGGACCGGGGAACGGGAAACGGGAAACCCGAAAGAGTATCTATCCTTTCTCAATTCCATTCAGCGGACGTGGCAGCCCGCATAGGAGGGGTGTTAGCAGGCGATGGAACCCTGTCCTTTTCAGGTGTCTCCCTCGACACCCGCACTCTGCATGCCGGGAACCTGTTTTTTGCCATCCGCGGATCCCGTCATGACGGGCACAGCTTTATTTCGAATGCACTGTCCAATGGCGCGTCGGGAGTGGTTGTGGAATCGGATTATGTCCATCCCGGCGACTTCCCTGCGGACAAATCTTTAATCCGGGTAGCGGACACGCATCAGGCTTTGAAAGATCTCGCACTGGCAGTGCGGCAGAGGTGGCCCGGGACGCCGGTCGGGATAACCGGAAGTATGGGCAAAACCACTGTAAAGGAGTTTGCGGCTGAAATGCTAGAGGGTGCCTGCCGCGTGTATCGATCTCCAGGCAATTACAACAACCTGTACGGCCTGCCGCTCGCCGTTTGTTCTCTCAGCGGGGATGATTCCGTCGGAATCTTCGAAATGGGCATGAGTGCGCCCGGAGAAATCGCCCAAATGTGCCGGATCGCTGTTCCCGCCATCGGCATTATTACCAACATCGCCCCCGTTCATCTTGAATTCTTCAACTCTCTGGAGGAAATCGCCCGCGCCAAGGGAGAATTGGCAGAAGCGCTCCCATCGGACGGAACACTCATTTACAACCGGGACGATCCCCTGGTTCGAAGTGTCGCCGAACGATTCGGAGGCGAGAAAATTTCGTTCGGAACATCCGGAGATACCGACATCCGTGCGGATCATATTGAAATCGTCGGCCCCGGTGAAACCCGTTTTCTCCTCTCGTATGGATTCACAAGTATGTCGGCGAAGATACCGCTGGCCGGAACTCATTTTGTCATGAACGCTCATGAAACAGGCTTCCATGCGGGGACAGGTGCTTCAATTCAAAAACGGTTTTACCGTCGTCGACGATTCCTACAATTCCAACCCTCAAGCCCTGAAGAGCATGATCGAGGTCCTGTCCCGATTGCCCTCTTTTAATCGACGCCTTCTGGTAGCAGGAGAGATGCTCGAGTTGGGACACAATTCGGACTCTTTGCATTATGAATGCGGCATTTTCGCCGCCAACGCCCATTTAGACCATATTTTCGGCGTACAGGGAGCGGCGCAGGAAATCGTTCGAGCTGCACTGAGCGCAGGCTATACCGCCAGGCAGGCACGCTTTTTCGAGGATGCCGATGACGCATCCACTTTTATTAAGAATAACATACGAAAAGGAGACCTTATTCTTGTCAAGGGTTCGCGTGGAGTCCACATGGAAAAAATCGTTCAAACTCTGCATTCGCATTTTGAGCGTATCTGAACTTTAAAACGCCATGCTGTCACCCATGAACTACAACGGAAAAACGGTACTGGTCGTAGGGGCGGGGAGGAGTGGATTGGCTGCAACCCGGTTTTTGATCGGCAGAGGCGCCCGTGTGGTTCTAACCGATAGAAAGGGAAAAAACTCACTGAATGCAACAATCGATGGCCTGGCCGGATCTGTCGGAGATACGG
Source organism: Acidobacteriota bacterium (assembly GCA_037386985.1). Taxonomy (GTDB): domain Bacteria; phylum Acidobacteriota; class UBA6911; order UBA6911; family UBA6911; genus UBA6911. The sequence continues at coordinate 3,428 of JARRLM010000383.1, forward strand.
GTTCGCTGGAACTGGAGTTGGGGGGACACCGTCCCGAAAGCTTTCGAAAATGCGATCTTGCCGTGATCAGTCCGGGGGTTTCCCTGTCGCTTCCTGAATTGGAGCTCAGCAGAAAAGCAGGAACTCCCATCATAGCCGAGATCGAACTCGCTTTCCGTCATTTGAAGGGCAGAATTATCGGAATTACGGGGTCGAACGGCAAGACCACGACCGCGACTCTGGTCGCCCAGATGTTGAAAGGAGCCGGCATGAGAGGAAATACCGCCGGGAATATCGGAATTCCTTTAACCGACTTTATCTCCGGTTCAACTCTGGAGGACTTTTACGCCGTTGAACTTTCCAGTTTTCAACTGGAAGGCATAAGAGATTTCCGTCCCTGGATCGGTTCGATTTTGAATCTCACTCCCGACCATATGAACCGATACGCCGGTTTCCAGGATTACGTTGCTGCAAAACGCAGAATATTCATGAATCAGGACAGAACGGATTATGCAGTTCTGAATGCGGACGATGCCCCGACAACCTCCCTGGCATCGGAAGAGAAAGCAACGCCGGTTAAGTTCAGCCGTCTGTCGGAAGTTCGTCATGGAGCCTTTGTCCGTAAAGATCAGGTAATGTTCCGGGATTCTGAAGGGGAACGGAAGCTTTTTCCTGTAAATTCAGTCAGGCTGAAAGGCTCCCACAACCTGGAAAACGTGCTTGCGGCCTGCACAATGGCGCTTCTGGCGGGTGTGCCGCCCGAAAGTCTGGAGGACAGCATTCAAAATTTCAAAGGCGTTGAGCATCGGATCGAATACGTTGCGGAAATCGACGGTGTCGAGTATTACAACGATTCCAAAGCCACCAATGTCGATGCGGCGATCAAAGCCATCCTATCCTTTCCTGGGAACATCCTCCTGATTGCCGGCGGCCGGGACAAGGGAGGAGATTTCAGCCTGTTAAAAGAACCTGTACGAGAACGGGTGAAGCGCCTTGTCCTGATCGGTGAAGCCTCGGAAGCAATCCTGCGATCCCTCGGGAAGGAGGTCCGGACTCTCCGTGCAACATCACTGCAGGACGCAGTCATCCTGTGCAGGAAACACGCGCAGCCTGGAGATGTTGTACTCCTCGCACCGGCTTGTGCAAGCTTCGATATGTTCCGGGATTATGAACACCGCGGCCGGGCATTTAAAGACGCCGTACACATGGAAGAACAATAACTCGGCTTTCCGATATCCGGGGCTTTTACGCCTTCGGGAATCGAAGGGTGAACAAAACAAGCGACTCGAATAGACTATGGCATATAAACCAAGCAGCGATAAGGTCCTGTTCTTTACCGCCGGATTTCTTACACTCTTCGGCCTCTTGATGGTCTATAGCGCTTCCTCCGTGGTAGCGTCTTCAGATCACGTCTTTCTGAAACAGTTCCTGTACGCTTGCATCGGTTTTGCCTTGCTTATTTATCTGATGAAGATCGATTATCATACATGGCAGAAACCGGTCGTGCTCTTTACCGTGCTTGCCCTCTGCGCATTTTCCCTGATTTTTGTTATGACGGAACCGCCGATCAATGGGGCGCGCCGCTGGATCCATATCGGCGGCTTCATGACCTTCCAGCCTTCGGAACTGGCGAAGCTTGCCGTGATTATATTTGTTGCAGCCTTTCTGCACCGGTACGAAAGTGAAATCAATCAGTCGAAACGGCATCTGCTCCCCGTGCTGCTCGTAATCGGATTGTTTGCCGGCCTGATCTACAAAGAACCCGATTTCGGGCAGGCTCTGTGTATATGTATTATTGCGGCTATCATGCTGTTCGTTGCCGGCCTTTCCTGGAAATATTACGCTTCCGCCCTGGTAGGCGCCATTCCTCTCTTCTACTTCTTTGTTGTGCGGGAGGCGTATAGATGGGAAAGGATCACGGCCTTCCTGGATCCCTACAAGGACCCGTACGACTCGGGGTGGCAACCGATCCAGTCGCTCATCGCCGTGGGCAGCGGCGGTCTTACGGGACTGGGGCTTGGAGCCGGGAAGCAAAAACTGTTCTGGCTGCCCTATGCAAGCAGCGATAGCATCTTCGCAGTTATCGGTGAAGAACTTGGCCTTTGGGGTACCTGCATTATCACCTGTGCTTTTTTGATATTTTTCTTCAGGGGAATGAAAATCGTACTTCGTTCATCCGACCGTTTCGGCTTTTACCTGGCAATCGGTATCACTTTGATGGTTGTGCTGCAGGGATTCATTAATATTTCCATGGTGCTGGCCATGATCCCGACTAAAGGGATTGCGCTTCCTTTTATCAGCCAGGGGGGGAGTTCCCTGCTGCTCAACCTGATGGCCACCGGAATTCTTTTAAATCTTTCATATCGCAATCAATTGGGCACCGGTAGTTAGGCGATTATGTTCAGGAAAATACAGAAACTTCATTTTGTCGGGATCGGCGGTATCGGAATGAGCGGGATTGCAGAGCTTCTCCTCAATCTCGGATACCAGGTGTCCGGATCGGACATGAAACAAAGCCCCCTGACGGACCGGCTGGAAACTCTCGGAGGCAACATTAAAATA
>JARRLM010000384.1:0-6795 GCA_037386985.1 Acidobacteriota bacterium
TGATTGTCCAGAAATAGGTAAAAACCCAACATGCATGAAATACCGTTCAACCAGCCGTCAGGAGCAGCCGCATGCAATTGAATGGTTGCCGGGCTTTTCCAGCCTTCGAAACTGTTCTATCCCGACGGCGCTGCGGTCATTATAAAACGGTGCGAAAGGAATAGCCAAAAATGTTGTTTCCGGCTGCCGGTATTTTACGGTTGAACATACTCTTCACAAGAGTTTAGATAATTAGAAGAAGGCTTTTAGGGAACGGATTTAAGGATGACAGAGAAAACTGAAATAGTATTGGATCCCGGAGTGATCCGGATAGGTCGGGCGATCAAAGAGGCCGGCGGGCGTGCGGTTGCCGTCGGTGGCTTTGTCCGGGATCAACTGATCGGATTGCGGCCCAAAGATATAGACGTTGAGGTTTTTGGTTTATCGCTTGAGGACCTCGAAAAAACGCTTCGCCGGTTTGGGGAAGTGCATGCTGTCGGACGATCCTTTGGAGTCCTTCGGGTCAAAGGACTGCCTGGCGATTTTTCTCTGCCGAGAAGGGACAGCAAGACAGCGCCGGGCCACAAAGGCTTTGATGTAACTTTCGATCCTTCACTCAGCTTTGAAGAAGCGTCCCGTCGTCGGGATCTCACCATTAACAGTATGGGGTTTGATCTCGCTTCAGGCGAAATACTCGATCCGCATGGCGGGCAAAAAGACCTGCTGTCGAAAACGCTCCGGGCGACAGACCCACGCTACTTTTCAGAGGATCCGTTGCGCGGGCTTCGTGTTGTCCAGTTTGCCGCGCGCTTTTGCATGATTCCCAATCCTGAGCTTGTAAGGCTTTGTGCGAATTTCGATCTCTCCGAGTTGCCTGCCGAACGAATTTTTGAAGAATTCCGCAAGCTGTTGAACAAGGGCATGAAGCCTTCCATCGGGCTGGAGTTTCTGCTTCACACAAAACTGCTTCGTTTTTTCCCCGAGCTGAACGATCTTGTCGGACTGGTTCAGGACCCTGTCCAACATCCGGAAGGCAACGTATGGATTCACACTCTCATGGTCGTGGATGAGGCGGCCCTTCTTCGTGACGGGGGGGACGCTGACGAAGCATTAATGTTTGCAGCATTGTGCCATGACCTTGGGAAACAGGCTGATGCCGGGGATAATGGGCGAGTTCGCTCGATTTCCCATGAAACCGAGGGGGCGGATCTGGCCGAGAGCTTCCTGAAAAAGCTTCGGGCGCCTTTTGAATTGACGGAAGCCGTGAGAGCCCTTGTTCGGTATCATATGGCCCCCACGCTTCTTGTCGATGGCGGGGCAAAGCCGGGCGCCTACAGAAGATTGTCGCGCAAGCTCGAATCAGCCGGAGTGCGAATGGAAACTCTGGCTCGGCTGAATCGAGCGGATCATCTCGGGCGGAATACGCCGGAAGCAAAGCGCCGTGAGTATCCGGCCGGAGATCGTTTCATGGAGATCGTTCATGAACTGAAGGTCCAGCAACAGGCGCCACGAGACGTTGTAATGGGACGCCACTTGATTGCCAGGGGCCTGCAGCCTGGTGTCCATTTTTGTGGAATTCTGAATCGCTGTCGGGAAGTGCAGGATGAAACCGGCTGGAAAGATCCCGAGCGGATTTTACAAGCAGTTATGGATTCAAAGCCTGAATGAATTTAATTCCTTCCATGTCTATACAGCTTATGAAAGGTCCAACCTGAAAAAATACGGCCTGATTCAGGGGAAAAACGAATATTAAATTTTCCCGGGTTCGCACAGGTTCAGAGAGCTTCTCGCAGCCCGGCCGCAGACAATACATACATATTGTGCATCCTTAGAAAGCTGACCGACCGTTTTCATGTTCCTTAAGCTTGATATATGACACAGATGCTTTTCGTGATCAGGATGGAGATCCGACAATTCGTAATCCTGATTCGATTCTTTTTCTTCGCTCATTTTTCTTCCTTTCTGAAGATCCCTATTATGCCAGCTTTCTTTTATATAAGACTGGAGAATTAACGAGTCAAACGGATTACGATAATCGTTTTCATAAAAACTCTATATTATTGAAATAAATACTCATAAAACGTGTTTTACTGGTGGAATATTAGCTATAGCCGTATGACGGATGTATTCGAGAACCGGTCGTGAAAACAGAGGTTCTGTCGGTCGAAAAGACTCCAGAAAAGTCCTGCTCCCAGAACGAGTACAGACAGGAGATAGCCGAGGCACCGGCTGAAAAGTTGGCCGATTGAAGGACGGGTGCCTTCGACTCCAATAACTCGCAGGTCTGTGATCATCATTCCGACAGTCTGTCCCGAGGTTGCGAGGAAATGGATCGAATAAGAAAAGTATATCAGCAGAAAGAGTCCCGTAAATTCGATGAGGCTGACGCCATCCAGGATTACAATCCCCGAAAAGTAGTCGGCCGAGATAATAAATACACCTGTGCAAAGTATGGCGACGATGAGATCGATCAAACCGGACAGGGATCGGGATAAAAGGATAAATTTGTTTTCCTGCTCAACAGGGAGCTCCGGTTTGAAAACAGGGATTTCCTCTGTATGGGTAGATTGTCTGGAGACAGCGCTGTCTATCAGTTTCCGAATGTTCTCTGTATTGGAGGATTCAGGCTCGTTCTGCCGGGCGGGAGCTTCGCGAAGGAGATTCTGTCTTATGAATTTGCTCTCGAGACTGAGTGGTACCGGCATGTTCCGGAAATAAAGAAGCCGGCTGTATGGGAATCTTTGCGGATGGTTTTTGCGGCTCCGGCGCATTGTCACCGGATTGCGGTTGCCTTACACTTTCAGCTTTTTCCCTGCTAGCCTTCAAGTCTGTAATTCTTTGGGCTAACTGCTCTCTCCATGGGGACAGCTGTTCTTGCGCTGTAGGGGGCACTGTTTCATCCGGAAAATTCCGGCTCTCATTTACCCTGGATTCCGGTTCCGAGAAGGTTCCCGTCCGGGCAACTTTATAATTGCAGGCAAGACAGATTCCGTCGGGACCGACTTCATCTTTTTTGCATCGGGGGCATTCCATTTCGATGAACTCCTGCTATGAATCGATTTCCAGCAGATTATATCATATGGAAATTTTATTGCAGAGAAATGCAGAGAGGACAGGAATTCATCGACTCCGTCTGTCTGGTATGATTTATTGTTATCCTTATGCCGATTATAGAAAGACAACGAGTATGACGATTCAGAAACGCTCGATAGTAATAGGATTGATTGTTCTGTTTCTTGCAATGCTGTATGGCATAGCTAAGTTTAATTCACCTTTTCTGGTAGAATATATTGTAGAGCAGACGCTGATTCAAAAAGCTCCTCCCGGAACCGATCCGGCCAAGATTCATGAACGACTTCAGGAACTTCTGGCTCAAGCCCAGGACAGGCGCACCAGGATTGACCTTTTATTTCGAATCTCCAGGCACCTGGAAAAAGTACAGACGCTGTCCCATCAGGATCTGTCGGATCTTTTGGAAGCGGGAGAGCCTGGCGCATCTGCAAAGTAGCGGAACCTTGAGAATTGCCGGCACAGAAGATCCGTAAATTGTGGAACTTTTTTTCTCGAATGATGTCAGAGAAGGTAAGAAACATGTTGCAGCAGAAGCCGACACAAAGCCTTGGATAGGTTAGGTACCCAGACGAACTGGTTCTGTCCAAAGATGAAACTGCCGTCTCGCAGAGGAGGCTCTGGATGTTTCCCAGGAAGTTTTTCTTGCAATTTATTCCAAGATGGATTCTTTCAGAGGGGAGTCTTCATTAAAGACGTGGATATACTCGATTGCAGTACATCGGGCTACCAATCGATTCCGCTGGTGGAATCGGTTGAGACGCCGTGGAACTATTTCTCTGGAAGATCATCTGTCGAGAAAGCCCGATCAGGATTACAGCATCGACTTGAAATCCCCTGTCAAGTCTCCGGAAGATGAGCTGATTCTAAAGGAAGAAAGAGAACAGATTACCGAGTGGCTTCGCGAACTCCCCATACAGCAGAGAATTGCCGTAATCCTGCGCGATATTGAGGGATTGAGTTACGAGGAAATTGCCGAGTCCATGGAGATATCCCTGGGCACAGTGAAGTCTCGAATCGCAAGAGGGCGTGAGTTGCTGAAACGCCGTTTTGAGGCGAGAAATAACTGAGGCCGGAGGTTACCATGTCATGTAAAAAGGTGTCGAAGCTGTTGTCGGAATTTTTCGATGGTGTGCTTGATGCCGATATGTCCGCGCGCGTATCCCAGCACCTGAAACTGTGTGAAGGGTGCAGAAAAGAACTGGACAATCTTTCGATCCTGCACGGCAGGATGAGTTCCATGGAGAAGCTTCAGGCGCCGGATTATCTGTATCAGCTGGTTCAAAACCGTTTGACCGACAAGAATAAAAATAGCTGGCGCAATCAATTGAAGGATGCGCTGGCATTTCGCTGGTCCAGGATCCGTACGACGGAAGTCCAGTTCTACTGGACCCGGGTGCTGGGAACCTTAATGGCAACATTTTGCTTCTGCTTTGTCATTATCAGTGCAATAGACCCCTTCCGCGAGGAACCTAATATGCAGGCGCCCGGACGAACCTCAATTTTCAATGAAGACAGACAGGAGTTCAATCTGACCATGGGGGAAATAGGGGGCCGGCCTGCTTTAGAGAAAATAAAAAAGGATGACCAGATCGAAGCGGAAATGGACAGACAGTCGCTGGCAAATATCGGGAAACTTCCCATCGAGAGCGGTTCCGAAGCGAAGGAAAACGAAAATTTTTCTGTACTGCTGAGTGTCGACGACAAAGGTAAGGGGAAGCTGGACAATGTGATCGATATGCCCGAGAACCGGGACCTTTTGCCCAGTTTAAACAACTTGATTGAGGGGGCGCGCTACCGGCCGGCAAGCATGAACGGGCGATCCGTCTCCTCCCTGTTGTTTATGATTTTCAACAATATTACCGTTTTTAGCGAAGAATAGTCCTGCCGTTCTGAAGACTTTGAGTAGGTCGGCATCGTTGGTCGCTGGAATCAGGCCGGAAGTATCCTTTGCCTATAGTGCTTTTCCCACCGCTCGATGCGGCGCGAAGAGCATTATCGGGGTCGGTATCGCAATCGCAGTCGGTATCGATATCGACCCCGATAGCGATACCGATTCCGATATCGAATGTGGCGGTCTTTTAAACGACGATAAAAACGTGACCCTGCAGGTCAGACACACGCGAGATCATTCCCTGCAGACTCCCGGATCTGTCAAACCATTGCTGCCTCCCAGGCCGAGCCGGCGGATCTCCCAACGGATTAGTATGGCGAAAATGTGATTTTCATCACTATTGCGGATCGAATACTGGACGAAAATTAACTTATTAACTTTGTGGCGAATCCGTGTGTGCACCGGTGCGGATTCGATTCAATGAAACAGGGAACAGCCGACTGCGGTTGATTGAAAGGAGCCTGTCAGGAATGGGAGAACGTACCCGGATCGACTCATTTAAAACTCTCGGTAAGTATACGCTGGTTGAAAAGCTGAGTGACGGGTATCTGGGGCCGGTTTACACGAGTTACGATCAGGAATTCGACCGCATCATTGAGATTCGAATTTTATGTGACGACATCAAATGGGATGCGGATATTTTGGCTCTTTTCAGGAAAGAGTGCGAATCCGTAGCCGGTCTGCAGCATCCGAACATCGCCTCCATCATAGAAACAAACACCGAAGGAAAGTTTCCGTATATGGTGATGGAAGCACTGGGCGACAGGAATTTGAAAAAGCTTATTGAGCAGAAGTCGCCGATATCTTTCGAAGCAAAGATAGCCATAATGGTTCAGGTGGCCGAGGGATTGGGCTATGCGCATAAAAACGGCATTTTGCACCACAATCTCTGTCCTGAAAATATTTATCTGTCCCCAGACGACTGTATAAAAATCCGGGATTTTACCCTTACACAAGTACTGATGAAACACCTCCCACACCCCGGCGTCAGTTGGGGCGCGCCAATTTATTTATCTCCCGAACAGATACAGAATAAACAGTCCGATGCGCGTTCGGAAATTTTCGCTCTAGGCATAATTTTTTACGAGTTTCTCACCGGAGTGCATCCGTTTTATGATCCGGACGGCAATAAGGCTTTAGATAACATACTGCAGAACGTCCTGATTCATACTTTCGAACAGTACCCGGAATTTCATCCAAGAATATGGCATATACTGAAAACATGTCTGGCAAAGAATCCGGATGATCGTTACGAAAACGTGAACAAACTGCTGGAAGCCTACAGCAGCCTGTTGAAAGAGATGGCCGAAGACGTTCGGCTTATACTGAGTGAACTGCAGGCTTCATTCACATCCCTCAGAATGGCCGCGGAACAGCCGGATGCTCCCGAAAGTGTAGTCACCCTTTTCGATGAAGTCAGGCATGTGTTGCATCATGTTGAGAATGCCGATTATGTGAAGCTGGATTCTCTGATCACGGATCTGATGAAGATATATCCGGATATTCGGGATTCATCCGGCGAACAAAAGATGTTGGATTCCATATTGCACCCGGGAAGCCAGCCTGAGGAACCGCCTTCCACGGACAAGGGGGACGAGTTTTCCGGGCAGGAAGAACTTCCTCATATGGAAGGAGAAACCCTTGAGATTTCCGCATCGGAAAATGCTGCAGCCTCGGATTTTGTAAAGGAAGAGGCTCGGCTTCCGGAAGAGCCTGCTGATGAAACACCGACTGAAGATACCGGGGATGCTGCCTCGGGTGCAATATGGAATCCAACATCTTTTGTTCGCCGGATGAATCCCGAATATCCGGATATATCTTCATCAGATCCGTGATCAGAGAATCCAGCTTCA
>JARRLM010000385.1:0-3289 GCA_037386985.1 Acidobacteriota bacterium
TTGACATGAAAAATGACCCAGGACCGGTCGGCGGGATATTCGATTTTTTCAGCAACCAGTCCATAGTACGTAAAGGGTTCGTCATAGGAACGGGCCATCAGTGTATCAAAGAGCAGCCCCAGGCCATCAGCCGGATTGCCTTTAACGATAAAGGGATGGAGCGAATCAAAGCTGCCCAGGGCCGATAGGCGCAACGTACCCCCCTTGGGCGCATTCGGATTGACATAGTCGAAGTGCGTAAAACCGGGGCCGTATTTCGGTTTGCTGTTCATGGCCATGGCGTAGGATACAGTAACGGGATTATCCGCAGACTCGGCTTCAGCCGGAATGTACAGGATAGCCCCAATTGCGAAGGTTATGAGTAGAAGCGTCACAAGAATATATTTCATGGTCGGCCTTCCCTTTCTGTTTCATCTTTCGCCCTGTCGGGCGTTTTCGAGAACCCAGTACTGAAAGTACTAAGGTATTACGTCCGGGACTTCAGCTCAACAGAAACCTGTACGAGCCTGCATTTCCACAAAGTTTGTCCTCGCCGTTTCGATATTCCTGTGTTTTAATCCGGATAGCAAGATATTGCATCGGGAGGAGGAAGGATGGTTCGAGTAAAGCTGATTGGAGCGGGCGGTTACGGAGGTATCGGGCTTGTGGAACTGCTCCTGCGGCATCCCGAAGCGTCCCTGGCAGCACTCGTAGATGTGCAGGGCGTGGGCCGGAGACTGAGCGACATGTGGCCCTACCTCCGCGGGTACTGCGACCGGGTCATTATCGCGCCTGATTCAGATGAAGCTAAAGCCGTCGAAGCCGATGTTGTTTTCTGCGCCACACCCGACGGAGTCGGGCAGACAGCCGCTCCGGTCGAGATGGCTGCCGGCCGGAAGGTCATCGATTATTCGGGAGACTATCGATTCAATTCCATCGATCTTTATCGTGAATATGCCGCCCGTATCGGGCGTGATCCGGAGCATAAGGCGCCGGATCTGTTGAAGGAGAGCGTCTATGGATTGACCGAGCTTCACCGGACTGAAATCAGTACAGCGCGCATAGTCGGCAATCCGGGCTGCTTTGCCATGAGCTGCATCTGCGGGCTGTGGCCTGCCGTGAAGAACGGACTGGTCGAACTCGAGGGCATCTGTTGCGACTGCAAGACCGGAGTTTCCGGCGCAGGCAAAAAACCGGCGTCAGGCTTTCATTTCCCGGAACGGTACGACAACAGCAACGCCTATCGTCTCACCGGCCATCAGCATGTCATGGAGATTGAGCGCGAACTCGGTGATCTGGCAGGCTCAACCGTCCACGTCACATTTACGCCCCAGGTCATACCGATGGTGCGGGGCATCCTATCAACCCTGTACGGGCGTCTTCCGGAGGGCATCACGCACGCTCGTGTACTGGAAGCGTATCGGGACACCTTTGCCGGCGAACCATTTCTCGAGGTGCGTGATTTCACCGAATCCGTCGGAACAAGCGATGTGCGGGGTTCGAACCGGCTCATTGTAACCGCGGCTACCGATGAACGCACGGGAACATTCCGCGTCATCAGCCATGTGGACAACCTCGTCAAAGGCCAGGCGGGTTCCGCGCTTCAGAATATGAATGTGATGTTCGGCTTCCCCGAGACCATGGGACTGGACCAGCCGCCGCAGCATCCGTGATTCTCCCCCCGGCGAAAATGCCTGTAGGGGCGAAGGCGGAAGGTTCGCCCATACGATTCCTGCCCGTTCCAGGCCTCATCCGTTGAGAGATCCCCCGCCTCTGCCGGGAAGCAGCAAAGGTTTGACAGATCCGGGGACCTACAGGGAATGATCTCGCGTGTGTTTGACCTACAACGTCAGGTTTTTATCGTTGTTTAAAAGAAATGCACATTCGGAATCGGTATCGGTTTCGATATCGATACCGATACCGACCCCGATAATGCTGTTCGTGCCGCTTTGAGCGGCTCACATAATCAAGCCTCCGGCTCTGCCGGAGGTCCTATGAGTTTTCAATTATCAGGGATGCAACGGCGTCCCGCAGCGCTTGGGTATCGGCCTGATAGGGATCGTCAACATTGCCCTGAGAGGGGGAAAGAGCCTCTCCGAAACGAAGGGTTACCTTATGCGGTCGGATTCGGATGCTGTCCCGCGGCCATACCCGATGGGTGCCCTGAATGCCGACCGGAATTATGGGAACGGAGAGTTCTCTCGACAGAATTGCCGCACCCTTTTTAAATCGCTCCAGTTCCCCGTCATAAGACCGGCCGCCCTCGGGGAAAATACAGAGGATATGCCCGTCTCGAAGTCCGGAAGCGCCGGTTTTCATGGCGCGCAGAAGGTGGGCGTCCGGATCGACAGGCACGATATTCGCCAACCGGGCAGCGAGCTTCATAAATCCGCTTGCGAAAAAAACGCTGTACCCGACGAAAAACAGCCTCTTGAAAACACGATAAGGAAGGGCCGAAACAAGAAGGAACGGATCGAGGTAGCTCTGGTGATTCGGGCAGATCAGGTAAGGTCCATTCCCGGGAAGATGCTCCAATCCATGGACCCTGAACCGCAGCAGCGTGCAGAATAAAACAAAATAGATCAGCCGGCCACAGAGGTATTTAAGAAGCGTAATCGCCTTGCCGGTCATGGGAACACCTTTATCCGCATCACGCCTGATAGATTCCTCGGACAGGATTTCTTTCCAGCTCTGGCGAGCCTCCCCGGTCGGAATTGCAGATCCGGCTGCTTTTGCAAGCTGCTCGATCAGATCCCGAACTGTAAAAACTTCCGTCCCGAAATCCTCAGGCAGCACCAGCTGAAGAGACTGTTCCAGGCTGGCCATCAATTCAACCCGTTCCATGGAATCAAAGCCAAGATCCAGTTCGAGGTTCGTATCCGCCCCGATGGGAATCTCGCGATGATACGAATCGCGCAGGCAACGGACAACTTCCCTCCCCACCGGAGACTCCATCAGAACACTGTCTTCAAGCAGGGACGACGCCTGCACATCCGGAACTTCCGTTGTTTGCAGTTGCCCGCCCTCAATCTGTTTTTTCAATTCCAGTCTTTTGATCTTTCTTGTAGTCGTGCGCGGCAGGGACTCCCCTCTGACTTGATAGCTCATTAAACGTTTGTATTTCGGCAAACGGTTGGAGAGACCGGCTATCTGGTCCCGGATTATTTCCTTTGCATTGGCAATTTTCCGGGATTTCAGGTATTCATAGTTCGGTACAACTACGGCGTGAAGCTTTTCACCCCTGTCCTGCCCGCTGTATATTCCCACAACGGCGATTTCCTGGATACAGGGAGACTGCAGGTAGTGTGTC
>JARRLM010000386.1:0-6749 GCA_037386985.1 Acidobacteriota bacterium
CCGGCCACACGTTACGGTTTGATCGATGCGAGTGCATCCAAAGCCCGTTTCCGGGCTTCGCCGTGATCGACCATCGGTTCCGGATAAAGGGGTGTTCCCAGTTCCGTTATCCACTGTTTCAGATAGGCGTTGTCGGGATCGTACTTCTCCGCCTGCCTGAGGGGATTAAAGATACGGAAATAGGGGGCGGCATCCGCACCACATCCGGCGACCCATTGCCATCCGAGGGTATTGTTGGCAAGGTCGGCATCCACGAGGGTATCCCAGAACCAGCGGGAACCTTCTGTCCAGGAAATCATCAGGTCTTTCACAAGGAAGGAGCCCGCAATCATTCGAACCCGGTTATGCATCCAGCCTGTAGTCCACAACTGGCGCATGCCGGCGTCTACGATAGGAAATCCGGTGCGTCCCTGTTGCCATCTCTTGAGTCCTGCCGGGTCTTTTTCCCAGGGGAACCGCCCGAACTGGGGCCGGAGCGGTGCATGGGGCGTATCCGGGAAATGGTGCAACAGGTGATAGGCAAACTCCCTCCATCCCAACTGCCGAAGGAATTCTCTGGATGCGTCGCTTCGATGCCTGTCGCAGGCAGCTTTCACTCGATGCGGCGATATTTCCCCGAAATGCAGGTGCGGGGACAATCGCGAAGTGCCGTTGGGCGCTGGAAAGTCCCTTCTATCGATATAAGCCTCCAGGGAGGTTTTCGTAAAATCGTTGAGCAGTTTCCGGGCCCCCGATTCCCCCGGTTGCCAGTAGTTCCGAAGTCCCTCAGCCCAATCGACCCGCGGTTCCAGTTCGAAAGCGTCCAGGAGCAGCGATTCCGGACTGTCCCGTTTCCATGAAACGGGCAACGGATCGCGAAAGAAATGAGACCCGACCGGCCGACATGCCTTCCAGAACGGTGTAAATACCCGATAAGGTTGCCCGCTTTTATTTTTGATTTCCCCGGGATCGAAAAACAGTGTTGCATTAAATATTTCTACCCGCAAGCCTTCCGATTGAAGCGTTTTTTGAATATGGGCGTCTCTGGCGCGAAGAACCGGTTCATAGCGCCGGTTCCAGAAAACGGCCCGGGCGCCGCTTTCGCGAATGAGACTTTGAAGGGATTTCAGTACCGGCCCTTTTCGCAAAATCAGGGAGGAACCGGAACGGCGTAATTCGGTGTCGAGCGACTGGAGTGAGTGGTGCAACCACCAGCGGCTTGCCGCCCCGGGGGGCCAGTCGCCTTCCTCTTCGGGCGCCCAGATAAACACGGGCAATATCTCGTAACCGGATTGAGCCGCTGCACTCAGCGCGGGATTGTCGCTTAATCGAAGATCGAGTCGGAACCAAACCAGTGCCGTTTCGCCCATAGGCGGAAATCATATCATATCCTGCTTTATTCCCGATCTTCGGCGGCAATACTCCGATCGGAAATAGAAGATGTCCCTCGAAAGGTTTTTCCTTATCGACTGTTTTTCCTCCGGGAAAGGGAACAGCGAAGGGGTATTTCTGAAATTTTGGGCGATCCTGCCATGAACTCGGGATAGGATCCCGGGTACTGTAGAGAAAACGCTGCTTCGATTTCCGCATGACCGCTTTTCCGGGTGTTTCGTAACAATTCCGGGTATTGCTCGTACCGCACTAATGTAATTGAATGGTGAAAGTGTTGGCCGGAGAGCCGATTTCATGTAAAATGAAGGGTTCACGGGACGATAAATATTTTCGAGATAATGAGATTGGATGATTTTAATGTTTAAATCACTGTTTTTCACCTTGCTTTTCCCATTTATGGCGGTTGCAGCGACATCCTGGACGCCCGGAATACCTTTCCAGGAATGGTCTCTCGACAAAGCGGTGAAGGTATTGAACGATTCTCCCTGGGCAAGGCGTGAGACATTTACCCGCGTGATCCGGGGGGTCGGCAGCGGAATATCGGGTGAAAAAGAGATCTACAATACCTTCTATGTCAGGTTTCTGTCCGCCCGCCCCATCCGTGAGGCCTATGCCCGTGTGCAGCAGATCCAGTATGGATATGACTCAATGACCCCGGAGAAGAAACGGAGTTTCGAGAACGCGCAATCGCCCAATCTCGATCTGGATGTGTCCCGCTGGATCGTTGTATCCGTTACGTTCCGGTCCAACGATCCGAATGAAGAAAGCAAGGTCCGACGTTTCTTCCAGAGCGAAACCGTCAAAACGCTCAAAACCAAAGTTTTCCTCTCCACGCCCACCTGCCCTCAAGTTGAAATCAGTGCTTATTTTCCGCAACGTGAGGAGAGCGTCGGAGCAAAATTCGTATTCCCCAGAGAAATTGACGGTCTTCCGGTGATTACGAGGGAGTGCTCGTCTGTAACCGTGGAACTGCTCGATCTGCCGGGAGCCGGTTCCGGCCTGCACGCCACATTCAAAGTAGCGCCGATGATTGTCGGCGACAAGCTTATTTTTTAACAATTCCATTCCCAAGATGAACAGAGTTGTTGCCTCTATAGGCGCCATAGGAATTCGATATGATTAGATGGTTTTTATGCGCTGTACTTGTGTTACTGCCGACGATCGTGTTGAGTGGGGAGTTAGACCAGAATTCGCCGGAAACACAATCCCCGTCACAATCGCAGGATGTTCCGGCCAATCCCACCGACGACCTGGAAATGAATGCATTTCCAGACTTGAAGCAGATCGAATCGTTTGACTTAAAACTGGATGAAGTCTGGCAGGGAGACGGTGCTTTGCGGGATGAAGAAACGGCGTTAATTGTGAATCCCTTTACCGTCCGCAAGCGCGGCAGATTCTATGGGTCTCTTTATGAATACCATCGAAACGATAATTTCGATGCGCGCAATGCTTTCGATCTGGAGAGGAAACCGGAATACAAGCGCAACCAGTTCGGCTTCAGCCTCGGAGCTTTTATTAGCAATAAACTGAAAGTCTTCGGCAGTTATGACGGTCTGCGTATCATACGGGGATCCACAAGAACCTCCCAGGTTCCGACAGCGGCAATGAAACAGGGCGATTTCAGCAACATTCCCTGGTATGAGGCCGGATTCGAAATATACGATCCGGTTACGGGTGAAAAATTCGAAAACAACCTGATTCCCGATTCCCGCATACACGAGGTGACGAGAAATCTTCTTTCGTTGTTTCCCAACCCTAATGCCAGCGGCGACGGGTATAATTTCGTAAACAGCGATCCGACTATAGACAACAACGACAGTATTTCCACACGAATCGACTACGAGTTAAGCCCCCAAACCAAGATTTTCGGCACCTACAATATCCGGGATGGAAACCGTAAAGGGGCCGTGTCCCTGCAAGTTTAACCGGGAGTTAAGCCTGACGCATTCGCAATATTCGTTTCAGGACGGCCTTCTTGAATCCATAGGAATCGAAGGTGTCGCAGTACTGGATTCCCTGGATGAGGGCTACCCCGTAATGAATATTCAGGATTATGCCGGAATAGGTTCTACTTCCGGGTTCTCTGATTTTGGAGGCGGATTCCCCGGCAGTTTTGGGGGCGAGGCTCCGGATAGCATGAATGAAAACCGGTATGGTATGGAGGCCAGCTATACCTATATTCATGGAAGCCATAATTTTGTATTTGGCGGAGAGCTGGATTTTATACAACTCAATGATATGAGAACATGGGGAGCAAGACGCGGCCAGTTCGGCTTTTCCGGCTTTATTTCCATGGATCCCAGAATTTTCAGCGAGGATCCCGATATACAGGCGCAAGCCAATGAAAACAGTGGGGATGCCTTTGCGGACTTTCTGCTCGGAATACCGTATACGGCTAAACGAGGCATTGGTTCGGACAGGGCGGATCTGCGACGGAGATCATGGCGCCTCTTTATCCGGGACAGTTGGAAAATTAACAGTAAATTCACCCTATCCATGGGACTTGCCTACAGTTATACCCCTTTCTTCCATTCCATTCATGACAATGTTTCCTTTTTCTACCCTCTGGTTTTCGAGCCGCCATTGGACGGTGAAGTGATTGTTACGGGGAGCGACAGGGCCCGGGCATTGGGCCTCAATCTGGATCCGGGACAAGCTGCCTATAACGACCGCAACGACTGGGAACCGAGTGTTGGAATCGCCTACAGCCCCTTCGGAAACAATCGTCTTGTAATCCGAGCGTCCTACAGTATCCGGCACGATGACATGAATCCCTTTCAGGCATTGAACTATATGGGGCGAAATTATCCCTTCTTCTACACCGAGAGCGCCGAGTCTCCCGGTTTTGCCGGACTGGACATCGGGCATCCATTCGATTCCACCGTTCTTCCGGCATTGACCTTCAAGGCGGCCGATCCGGATCTGCGCAATGCTTTTATCCAGGACCGGGAAATTTCCATTCAGTACGAGTTCCTGCCCAACTGGAGTCTTGAACTGACCTATGAAGGGAGGAAAATAGACAGGTATCAACGTGTGATCCCGGCCAATGTTCCCCTGCCCGCACCCTGGTATGAACCGATCCAGCCCAGGCGTCCCAATCCCGACTACGGCCTCATTCAAATCCTGAAAAGCGATGCGTCCTATTCCAGCAACGGCATGCAGGCCCGGGTGACACGCCGTTTGACCAATATTTTTTCCTTATCGGCAAATTTTGAGTGGAGCAAGGCCCTGACCGATGGCTGGGGCTGGATGTCCGCCAATCTCAACAATCCGCGCAATTTTTCCGCCGAACGCTCGGTGCAGGGCTTCCAGCGTCCGTTGAAATCCCTCACGTTCAACTATATTCTGGACATCCCGGTCGGCAGAGACAAGCTCCTGTCCAGCCGATGGGCGGGTAAACTGGCCCAGGTTTTTGAAGGATGGAGAATTTCCGGTACGACGTCTTTCCAGGGCGGCCGCCCGTTCAGTGTCGAGGTTTTCGGCGATCCCAACAACGACGGCATATGGGGGGATCGGCCGAACCGAATCGGTCCGGGAACCCTGTCCGATTCCGAGAGAACCATAAACAAATGGTTTGAAACAGACGATTTTGTAATGCCCGATTACTACGGCACGGAACCGGAATGGTTCGGCAATGCAGGGCGGAATACCCTGATGTCTCCCGGTTCGGCTGTGTGGGATATCAGCCTGCTCAAGAGAACCCGTGTTACTGAAAGCGGGCATTACCTGGAATTCAGGGTAGAGTTTTTCAACGCATTCAATAATGTGAATTTTGATCGACCCAACAACTTTATTAACTCTTCCACTTTCGGAAAAATCACCGGAGCCGATGATGCCAGGGAGATTGAAATCGCCCTGAAATACACCTTCTGACAGCATTCATTTTTCCGAATTTGCTCCTTAACTGGCCAATCATGATGCCCGCGTAGGGTGTAACTCTTGCGGATTCAGATGATTGGAGGCGCGTGCACAGATTGGACCTGTTAAGGCTAAAAAAACCGGCCAAACTGCTTGGTTATCAAGCGCTTACGCTTAAATAGGGTGCAAGCAGATTTGGGCCGGTTATTTTTTACCTTCATTCCATATTTATGGCCAACACAAAATATTTCCTTTTTGGAAATATTTTGTGCCGTTTCGGGATAAGGCTTGGATGTCCAATAATGAAAATTTATTTCATAATATTTACATCCTTATGTAAATAATATTAATAAAATAAATTAATCTCCGGTCAATATTTTGGACTTTTCAGCGGACGCTTTGCTATATTTAAGAAGTCGGGATACATACCATACATGAGCCCGTGCGCAAACTGTTTAAATATTTGCGCTTGCGGTTTCCCCAATGCACGTTGTGGTGTGGTACAATGTGATGAGCAAGTTTTGGATGAAGCAGGAATTGTGCCCTCCGTGCAGCCTGACTATTCCAGGTCTGTAGCCTGAAAAGATACCGTCAATCGGATATTCTTTTATTGGAAGCAATAATATATGCATTAGTATGTATATTTTGCGGTGGCATAAAGGAAACATTATTTATAGATAAGGCTTCTTGAAGATGAATACAGCGAGGAGAATGGATTCTGATGCCCTTCCAGGAGGCGCCGGGATGCAACAACTGTTTGTTACGGTTTTTGTTTGTGCCAATTGTGCGCGTCCGGGGAAAAAGTCTACATCAGCCAATCAAACCAGACCGGCTCTTCCTGAGTTCGATTTGCCTGCCAGGAAGATAACTGTCATTATATAGAAGGAAGTACACGATGTTTCCGTCGAGTGGAATTTATCCGTTCCATTCTGGAAGAGATAGGATTAGGCGAAGAGAGACTGCTGCTTGCTTATCTTCCGGGGTCTGCTTCGGAGGATTTATTGGTTTCCGCAGGCAAAACGGTGACGGCAACAGAGTCCGATTCGCTGGATAAACGGATCGTAAAGATCCGAGATCATGTGGTAAAAGCCCTCGATATGCTCTCCCCCAACCCCCTGCGGCAAATTGATGCAGTTGAAGTGTCCGGAAGTGATTCCCGGGAAGGAATGGATAGAAGGAATGACAGCAAAAATGAGTAATTTTGCCCGGGCTTTGAATTCAGGCCGGCTTGTTGTGATGGCGGAGTGTCTCCCCCCGCGAGGGGCTGATCCAGATGCCATCAGGGATTTTTCGGATATGCTTCCGAAGAATCTGGATGCCGTCGTCATTGCAGACAACCCGGATACCATTCGGAGTTCGGCCGTTTCCACGGCGACGCTGTTGAAAAGGCTGGGACGTGATAACGTCATCCTGTCTATGGCTACCCGTGACCGCAATAGAATTGCCTTGATGAGCGATGCTTTGGGCGCCGCAGCCTTGGGTGTTTCGGCCATTCTCTGTGTGACGGGGAACCATCAGTC
>JARRLM010000387.1:0-4080 GCA_037386985.1 Acidobacteriota bacterium
CCGGGACAATGCCGTGCTGATGGATGAAATCTGTGAAGATATCAAACGTCTTGCACCCGATTCAGTCATTATCAATATTGTCGAGCCGGTTGACCGAATCACCCTGTTGGTTCAAAAGCTTCTGGCATTCGATCGCAAAAAGGTCCTCGGAGTCGGAGGCCTGCTCAGCTCAACACGGCTTCGCTACCTTGTAAGCAAAGATCTCGGTGTTTCCGCTCGTGAAGTAACAGGAACTGTTGTCGGCCCCCACTTGCCCTGCATGGTTATTCTGAGGGACACTGTCAG
Organism: Acidobacteriota bacterium; assembly: GCA_037386985.1. Taxonomy (GTDB): domain Bacteria; phylum Acidobacteriota; class UBA6911; order UBA6911; family UBA6911; genus UBA6911. The sequence continues at coordinate 286 of JARRLM010000387.1, forward strand.
GGTATCCGGTATCCCTGCGGAAAAGCTGCTGCCCAAGGATAGTTTCGATGCAATCATCCATGAAGTCCGTAAAGCGGGAGACACTATTCTCCATCTGGCCGAGAAATCCACATCTTTTTATGCGCCCAGTGCGGCCGTTGCAGCGCTGGTAGAAGCGGTTGCGCGGGACACAGGGGCGATACTGCCCGTTTCTTTCAGGCTGCAGGGCGAATACGGATTAAACGATATTGCAGTCAGCGTACCTGCCTCTATTGGCGCCGGTGGCGTGAATCACGTGCTTGAGATTCGGATGAACGCTTCAGAAAAAGAGGAATTCCAGAATGCAGTGGCTGAATTGCGTGCCTCAATGGAGGATGCAGCCAAACCGGTTGAAGGGAAAGGAGGAAAACCGCATGCCTAGAAAGAAAGTGAGTATTATCGGAGCAGGACAAGTCGGGGCTACCACTGCTTACTATATTGCGGAAAAAATAATCGCGGATATCGTTATGGTGGACGTGATCGAAGGGCTGACGCGTGCCAAGGCTCTGGACTTTCTCCACGCGGGCCCCATGCGTCGATACGATGTTTCAATAGAGGGGACAAGCGATTATTCCCGTATCGAAGGAAGCGATGTCGTAGTCATTACTGCAGGAGTACCACGCAAACCCGGGATGGACCGGATGGATCTCCTCAAAGTGAACGCCGGAATTGTGAAAACGGCCTCAAAAAACATTGGAATTTACGCTCCCAATTCCACGGTGATTGTTGTATCGAACCCGCTGGATGTGATGTGCCATGTGGCTTTCCGTACTACCGGATTTGCGATACGCCGTGTAGTCGGAATGGCCGGCATCCTTGACTCTACGCGATTTCGCTATTTTGTGGCAGAAGAACTCGGATACGCACCCACAGACGTTCATGCAATGGTATTGGGAGGCCACGGCGACCAGATGGTGCCGTTACCAAGGTTTACGACCGTAGCGGGCATCCCGGTTCCTCAACTGATGGAACCACAGACCATCGAACGACTGGTCGATCGCACCCGCAGTGGAGGTGCAGAAATCGTCGCACATCTTAAGACCGGGTCTGCATATTTTGCACCGGCTGCATCCGTCGCTGAAATGGTTGAGGCTATCGTAACCGATCGCAAAACCCTGGCGCCGTGTGCGGCTTTCCTTCGCGGGGAATACGGCATTGAGAACCTCTTTATAGGTGTTCCGGTACTTCTAGGGAAAAACGGCATCGAACGAATCGTTGAGCTTGAACTGGATGATTCTGAAATGGAACACTTACACAGGAGTGCCGATGCCGTACGGAAAGGAGTGCAGGAGCTGGATTCTTTCTTCCGTTTGAACTGATCCATCCTTAAATAGGGAGCACAATACCGATTTGGCAGCGCAGGATAGATTTTATGTTCCCAATTTACCGGTTGCCTCGATACGTCTATAGAAGCTAAAATTCCTGCTCCCTTATCCTGTTCCATGCATTTATAGCTAAGGAGTTTTTCATGATTGTCTCTGAAGCGGTCCACCAACAAATTGAAAGCGCATCCTGGATTCGAAGGATGTTTGAACAAGGCATCCTCCTGAAAAAAGAACGTGGTGAAGAAAATATTTTCGACTTCACACTCGGCAATCCGACCGAAGATCCTCCCAAAGAAGTTCAAGCTGCTCTTAGGAAACTGGCGGAAAGAAACGCTCCGGGCACCCACAGCTATATGCCGAATGCCGGTTTCCCCGACGTAAGGCGAAAACTGGCCGGATTGCTAAAGCGGGATATCGGCATCCCGTTCACCGAAAACCATATCCTGATGACGGTCGGATGCGCAGGCGCCATGAACATTCTGTTGAAAGCCCTGCTCAATCCTGAAGATGAAGTTATTGTTCCAATGCCCTGCTTCCCCGACTACAAGTTCTATATTTTGAATTTTTCCGGGAAAATGGTTCCAGTTGAAACGGATGAGTCTTTTGATCTGGATGTAGCCGCCATAGGTTCGAAAATTACACCACGAACACGCGCCATAATCCTGAACTCGCCCAATAACCCGACGGGTGTCATCTACTCAGAAGCCGTGTTGCGGGAACTTGAATGTGTGCTTCAGCGAGCGGATCATCCAATCATAGTAATCAGCGACGAACCTTACAAATCATTCGTGTATGACGGCGCCACATGTCCGGAGACAGCCTCCATCATATCGAACTGTATCATTGCCACATCATGGTCGAAAACCTGGTCGATCCCTGGAGAGCGCATAGGCTACCTCGCTATTTCACCCCGATTGACCGATGCCGACGCCTTAAGCCAGGCCTGCACATTTACGAACCGTATTTTGGGCTTTATCAATGCCCCGGCGATATGGCAATTAGCATCAGCCGAAGCCCCCGACGCGGCGCCCAATCTGGAGGTTTACCGTGAAAAGCGGGATTTGCTGTGCGACGGCCTTGCTCGATCGGGCTACGAAGTCCGTAAGCCGCAAGGGGCTTTCTACCTGTTTTTGAAAACGCCGATCCCGGACGATATGGAATTCACACGGATTCTTCAGGCTGAGGGCGTACTGGCTGTTCCCGGCAGAGGTTTCGGCCGCAGCGGATATATTCGGCTGTCCCTCACAGTATCGCGCGATACTATTGTACGTTCGCTCCCCTTTTTCGAACGAGCGATAAAAAAAGTCTAAGGTCTGAAAACCGTCTTCGATGATATGCGGGACATTAATGGACAAATGGAGGTATTCAGTTAGCGGGTTCTGTTTGGAATTTAAGAGTTCTGAGTTCTGAGTTCTGAGTTCTGAATTTAAACTCCAAACTTCAAACTTTTTTTATGCTGCAGGAATAGGCGGGGGAGTTCCGGTGAAAAGACTATCCAGGGCGGATACCCGGCCTGCAGGCTTCCATTCCGGCATGCCATCGGTCCACACCAATGTCTCTTTAGTCAACATGCCCGAAGCAACCCGAGACTTCAGTGCCGGTATATCAAATGGTCCTTCCCACTGGCCTTCCACGGCAAGAAAATACAGGGCTGTTTCGCCGGTCTAGCGCCTGCTCGACTCCATCGGGAAGTGAAATATTTTCAATCAGAAAAGTCACCAGATCCAGGCCGTAGTTCGTGAACTCGGGAACAATCTGCCCGGAAAGAGATTTGCCCAGCTCGCTGTAGCTGGATGCCAGATCAAGCACAGGGATCTCGCTCTCCCCCATCATGTCTGCAAATCGGGACACGATCAGGTTGCGGAGCTGATTCACTATTTCGTCAAGAGTGAAATGTCCGTCCGTTCCGGAAATCTGGCGCAACAATACGGCGGGATCCTTAATACGAATTGCATAAGTGCCGAAAGCGCGGAGGCGCACAGGTCCGAATTCGGAATCGCGCATAATAACAGGCTTTTGGGTACCCCATTTGAGGTCTGTAAACTGCCGGGTTGAACAGAAATATACTTCGGCCATGAAAGGACTGCTGAAACCATATTTCCAGCCCTGGATGGTAGACAGAATCGGCAGGTTTCGCGTTTCCAGGGTGTGCATTCCGGGATAAAAAACATCCGCAATTTTCCCCTCGCTGACAAACACAGCGGCCTGGCCTTCCCGGACCGTGAGTTTGGCCCCGTATTTGATCTGGTTACCGTAGCGTTCGAAACGGTAGATCAGCGTATCATTCGTGTCATCCGTCCACTGAATGATATCAATAAATTCTCCGCGAACTTTGGCCCACATATTCATATTCCGACTCCCTTTCGTGTCTTATTGCCGTCCGACATTCCCCGCCTGAATTCACTGTGGGGCTGCGGAGACGCGTATAAATACCCTATCGGCAATTCTTGTC
>JARRLM010000388.1:0-3281 GCA_037386985.1 Acidobacteriota bacterium
AAGACTCCTTGACCGGATTGTTGCGATGCTGACAAAACTCGGACGGCGCGGTTATACAGTTCGGGAAGGGTTGGATGGAGAGGACAGTGATAAAGTCGACTGCGATAGCGATCCCGATACCGATTGCGACTAAGCCGCAGGGCACTTGCCTTAAGTTAGCGCTTATGGGCGCGAGCCCCTGGGTTAAGGGATATTAAGAATTTAGACGGTATCTTATGCTCTGAAGGAAGGAGTCTATGAACCTAAAACGCACACGGTCGGTAGCCCGTAAAGAATTTCTGCACATCCTGCGCGATTCCCGAAGCCTCATCATGGCTCTGGCACTGCCCCTGCTGATGATTCTCCTTTTTGGATATGCCCTGACACTGGATGTCGATCGCATTCCCACTCTCGTGTACGACATGGACAACAGCCCGGAAAGCCGGGAACTGATCTCCCGGTTTGACGGATCGCGCTACTTTCAAATAGTTGGCATTACGGACAACTACGTGGAAGTTGAAAAAAAGATCGACCGGGATGAATGCATCCTCTGCATCACAATCCCCCAGGATTATTCACGCGAGATGCACGCCGGGCGATCCCCCCAGGTACAGCTCATCTTTGACGGCAGCGACTCCAATACGGCGTCGATTGCTCTCGGCTATGCCAGGAATATGATTCAATCCTTCTCACCGGCCATTCGAAACGAATCGCAGGATCGCCGGGGCGGGATGCGCATGAATCCCCCTATGAGCGGACAACTGCGGGTCTGGTACAACAGTGATTTAAAATCCAAAAACTACATCATCCCGGGAGTGATCGCTCTCATACTGATGATTATCGGCGCTCTTCTCACGTCCCTCACTCTGGCCCGGGAATGGGAAATGGGTACGATGGAACAGCTCCTGTCCACGCCCCTTCGGCCGGCCGAAATAGCCCTGGGCAAGATGATGGCCTATTTCGCCCTGGGAATCATCGACATGGCGCTTACGATCGTCATTGGAGTCCTGATCTTCCATATTCCCCAACGCGGCAGCTATATTTTCCTGACCGCTACAGGGGGCCTTTTTCTCATCGGAGCCCTGTTCTGGGGAATCCTGCTGTCGGCACTTTCACGTTCACAACTGATGGCCTACCAGTTCGCCATGCTCACATCATTTTTGCCCGCGTTCCTCCTGTCGGGCTTCGTCTTTGCCATCGAAAATATGCCTCTGCCGATACAAATCGTAACCTATCTGTTTCCAACACGATATTTTGTCACCATACTCAAGGGGATCTTTTTACGCGGCGTAGGCATGGAAATACTGTACCTGGAAGTCAGCCTGCTCGCTGTGTACGCCGCCCTTGTTTTCCTGTTCGCAACAAAAAGTGTCAGCCGGAAAGTCGCATGATTGGTATGTGGGAAAGAATACGAGAAATACTGCGAAAAGAATTCAGCCAGACGTTAAGAGATCCCCGACGACGGGCACTCCTGATCGGTCCTCCCTTGATACAGCTGATTATATTCGGCTATGCCGTGAACCTGGATGTCGAACAAACCCGCACAGCCTGGATGGACCTGGACCGCACGGTGGAGAGCCGGGAACTGTTGGCAGCCTTCCAGGGCTCGAACTATTTCCGGATTGTCGCCACACCGCAACAGGAAGAAGAAATCGAGCCCCTCATCGACCACGGGGAGGTGCAGGCCGTCATCCGGGTTCTACCCGGTTTTTCAAAAGACATCCAGCGGGGCAATACAGCTCCAGCCCAGGTTCTGGTAGACGGTACTAATTCCAATACAGCATCCATCGTCTCCAGTCACGCATCCCAGATTGTTGCAAGATACGCCGCCGGGGTCCTTGCCGCGCAAAAAAATACCCAGCTTGTCGCACGCACAGCCGCTGCCGGCGGGCCTGTGGCATCGTTAATTCCGACTCTATCCGTGCAGCCACGCGTATGGTTTAACCCCGATCTTTCCAGCCGCGTGTACTTCGTGCCGGGAGTGATCGTCAACATCATAGCCCTGGTTACAATCATGCTGACGGCGATGAGCATTGTGCGGGAAAAAGAGATCGGTACCATGGAACAGCTGATGGTGACACCTATCCGGCCCATTGAGTTGATTCTCGGCAAACTGCTCCCATTTGCCGTAATCGGCATTTTTGAAACCTTCATCGTCGTTGTTGCAGCGCTTTTCATTTTCCGAATACCGATGCGCGGAAGTTTTTTTCTACTGTTCTTTTGCGCGTTGCTGTATCTGCTCTCCACTCTGGGAATCGGTCTGTTCATATCCACCATCTCGCGCACTCAACAGCAGGCAATGATGTCGTCATTCTTCTTTTTCATGCCCGCCATGCTTCTGAGCGGCTTCGCTTTCCCGATACGCAATATGCCTCAGGTCGTTCAATTCATTACATACCTGAACCCTGTACGGTATTTCATGCAGATCGTGCGCGGCCTGTTTCTGAAAGGGGTCGGGATAGGATCCCTGTGGCAGGAGATGGCGGCCCTGGCCCTGTTCGGCATCACCATCCTGGGGCTGAGCGCCATACGCTTCCATAAACGTCTCGACTAGTCCTTTCAACGCAAAGGCGCTAAGAACTACTTAACGCAAAGACGCTAAGGCGCAAAGACGCAAAATATTTTATAAAACACCGTAAGGATATTGTTAGATATATCAGATTTTAACCCTGAACCCTGAACCCTGAACCCTGAACTGCTAACGCAAAGACGCAAGGTGTAAACTTCGCAGTTATGCTTTGCGTTGTTCCGGTGAAAAAATAGGGAGTGCAGTTTGGAGGGGGCTGTGGTAAGTAATATTTTTGGGGAGTTAGTGAAGAACCTGCATGGACGTACAGAAAAAAGAACTGAACAACGGTCTTGTAATCGCTTCCGAGGTAATGCCCCATATTCGCTCCGCATCGCTGGGAGTCTGGATTCAATGTGGATCACGTATCGAAAATGCCGGCAATTACGGGATATCCCATTTCATAGAACACCTTCTGTTCAAGGGAACAAAACGTCGTTCGACCTCAAAAATAGCAGAAACCATTGACGCAATCGGCGGCCAGCTCAACGCCTATACCGAAAAGGAATATGTAGGCTACTATGCCAAGGTTCTCGATAAGCACCTTCCTGTCGCATTCGACCTGTTGTCGGACATGGTCATGCATCCTGCATTTCCCGCTGTGGAAATCGAGCGTGAACGAAACGTGATCTACGAAGAAATCAACATGGTGGAAGATTCCCCTCAGGAGTTGATTCAGGATCTGTATCTGGATTGTTTCTGGAAGAAACATCCGCTTGGCCGCCCCATTGCCGGA
>JARRLM010000389.1:0-3280 GCA_037386985.1 Acidobacteriota bacterium
TTTAAATTCGCCAAGCTTTCTGAAATGTATCGCGGGGATTCCGGTGAGTTTTCATAAAATAACCGATGTGTATAAACGAAAAAGTTACAGATACAATTGACGCCCCATTTTAAGGGGCAGTCCAGAGCCGTGTCTTCCAGGCGTGGTTGGTCACTGTATAGAGGATGCGGGGGTCTGTCACAGGAATTTTCTTATGGCGGGGAAATTACATTCCGGCGAAAAGTTGATTGCGACGAATAAAAAAGCATTCCACGATTATTTTATCCTGGAGAAAATAGAAGCCGGGATTTCCCTGCTGGGTACTGAAGTAAAAGCGATTCGGGAGGGACGTTTAAATTTGAAGGACAGCTACGCACTGGTCCGTGCCGGAGAAGTATTTCTGATCAACTGTCATATCAGTCCCTATTCCCACGGCAACAGGGAGAACCATGAACCGACGCGTGCACGGAAATTGTTGCTGCACTCGAGGGAAATCCGAAGGCTTATTGGAAAAACACAGGAAAAAGGACTTACACTTATCCCCTTGCGGGTATATCTGAAACGTGGAAAGGTTAAATTCGAGTTAGGTGTAGCTAAAGGCAAGAAGCTTTTTGACAAACGGGAAACGGCGCGTCGAAAAGAGGCGGATAAAGAAGCCAAAGCAGCGCTAAAATTCCGCCGGTAGTCTTTGATTGTAGTACGGTCTGTATCAGCCCGGAACTGCAAAGCCTACTCCTGTGAACCGGAGGAGATTCATGCAGATAGAGTATCGACCTGAAGAATATAAGAACATTAAATGTGACCAGCTGGTATTTCCGATCTTTAAGGACGACAGGATAGACTCCCCGTTATTGAGGGATTTAAACTCAACCACGAACGGGCTTCTCAAATCTGTTTTAGCTTCAAAAGAGTTCATACCCGACCTGAACAAAACATGCAGGTTTCATAATCCCAGAGGTTTGAAAGCACTTTCCCTGCTGCTCGTAGGAGCCGATAAAAAATCCGAGCTATCGCCCGCCAGACTCCGTGAAATAGCCGGCACGGGAGTGCGGATTGCCAGGTCCAATGTTTGTGGTACGGTTGCCTTTATGATCCGGGGCATTCAGGATTCAGGGCTGGCTGCCCGGGTTACAACCGAAGGCGCTATTTACGCGGATTACGAATCCGATCTTTATAAAACGCGCAATACCGAAAAGAGGGATCTCAAACAATTCCTGCTTCTTTTTGCCCGGAGAGCGTCCGGGAGAGAGGTTGAAGAAAACATTCATCGCGGCATAGCCGTGGGGGAAGCCACGAACTTTGCCCGAACACTTGCCAATGAACCATCCAATATCCTGACTCCCAAAAAGTTCGCTGAGACGGCACTGGAAGCTGGATCGAAGGCCGGCCTTGCAGTGAGGGTCATGGAACGAGAGGAGATGGAAGAACTCGGGATGAACGCGTTACTCGCGGTCAGTCGTGGTAGTGAAGAGCCCCCAAAGATGGTTGTGTTACAGACACGGGCTGCGGTGAAAAGAGGGAAGGAACGAAAACCGCTCCGTGCTTTAATTGGAAAAGGCGTTACTTTTGACAGTGGCGGGATCTCCATAAAACCTGCTGAGAAGATGGAGGATATGAAAGGAGATATGGCAGGAGGTGCAGTGGTTTTAGGGTCGATGATTGCGCTTTCCCGGCTGGAGACGAGGGAGCCCGTTGTCGGGCTGATTCCTCTGGTCGAAAATATGCCCAGCGGCAAAGCCACCAAGCCTGGTGATGTGGTACGGTCCTATTTGGGCAAGACAGTCGAGATCATCAATACGGATGCCGAAGGACGGCTGATTATGGCAGACGCCCTGTACTATGCCCGCACTCTTGGCGCTAAACGCATTCTTGATATCGCCACCCTGACTGGTGCGTGCATTATTGCACTGGGTCATGTAACTGGCGGCATGATGGGAACGGACCAGAAAACTATCGATCAGCTTCGCAAAAATTGCTTGATTACGGGGGAAGGTCTCTGGCAGCTGCCTCTATGCGATGAATACCGTAAAGCGATACGAAGTGAAATCGCCGATATAAAAAATGTCGGGAATCGTTCGGCTGGTGCCGTCACTGCAGCAAAATTTCTGCAGGAATTTACCGAAGACACTCCCTGGGTGCACCTGGATATAGCGGGGATGGATATCGACCATGACGGGCGTCCCTTTGCCTGTAAAGGGGCCACCGGCTTCGGAGTCCGGACGATCGTTCAGATGATTGAGCCGATGTAATCCTATCCGCATATCTTGCCTGTAGGGGCAATCTTGTGTTGCCTCATTACGCAGATAAATTAATATCCCTTTTGGCTGCGGAAAGTCGCAGGGCCCAATGAATGGCCGACATCATACCATTATGGCGCGCGATCCCTTTTCCTGCTATATCAAAAGCTGTTCCATGATCCACGGAAGTCCGTATATAGGGCAGCCCAAGAGTTACATTGACCGCTTCACCAAAACCCAGCAATTTAATCGGGCCCAGGCCCTGGTCATGATACATTGCCAGGACGATGTCGAATTCGCCGTTATACGCGCGCCAGAACAGCGTATCGGCAGGAAGTGGCCCGTCAATTTGCACTGCCGGGAAAGCTGTTCTGGCTTGACGAATTGCGGGTTCGATATATTCGGCTTCTTCCGTGCCGAGAATTCCCGACTCTCCTGCATGGGGATTCAACCCGGCAACCGCAACCTTTCGGCATGGCAGACCCATTCGAGGGAACTCCGTCAGAATCAATTGCAATTTTTTAAGTATCAAATCGGAATGGATCTGTTGCGCTACAGTTTGCATCGGAAGGTGGATTGTGGCCAATACTACTTTCAGTTTCTCGGTTAAAAAAGCCATGGCGAATTCTGAAATACCGGAAAGGTGCGCCAGGAACTCGGTATGCCCCGGGAATGCATACCCCGCTTCCTGTAAATATTTTTTATGCAGGGGGGCTGTAACCATTGCGCTGAGTTGTCCACGGCTGCAGGCATTATGACATTCGATTATATTCCGTGCCGCTGCCTGCCCGGATGCCTTTGATCCGATGCCTGGATGCACTTCATCCTGTGGAATGTCTACGATGCAGCGATCGGGCAGGTGTTTCTCATGTGGAAACGCATCTGGAGATATCCGGTTAAGGTTGAAGGGCAAACCTAAAGAATCGGCCCTCGATTCCAGGGTTTCATAGCTGCCGAAAAGAACAAGTCGGCACCTGTTGAAAAAAACTTTTTCCTGTGCTGCACGCAAAGAGATCTCCGGACCAATCCCGGCTGGATCTCCAGTCGTAATACCCAGATACGGC